>JAWKXO010000006.1 GCA_041396985.1 Emcibacteraceae bacterium | reverse complement strand
CTCGTTTCTGCGATTAAACTTCAGGACGTTGATGCGCTGATAATGGTTCTTGTAGTGGCTATTAAAAATATTGACCAAGAAAAGGTAAAAACAAATTTTATTATTCCCATACTTAAAGAGCTTACGATTTTAAAGAATTCTGATTGGATAAAAGAAATTTGGTTTAGACCATATAGGAAAAAGCTTTTTGAAGTTTTTGATGAAAATGAAATAGAAGTGGTTTTGGATAACTTGTTATGGCTAAATCAGATTGATCATGAGGGAGAGGAAATTCTTACTTTAGTTGCAAAAAAACATCCATTAAAAGTAGTAAAGTTTTTTGGTGAAAGGCTTCAGAAAAGTAAGGAAACTGAAATTTTTGATGCCATTCCATTCCAATTTCAAGAGTTACACAAAATATTTTCAAGTCATGCCGTCCAAGTCATAAAAGAAGTGCGTACTTGGCATGAGGGTGATGACGGATTATATAGTTATAGGGGGCCCAGATTTTTAAGCCTTATTTTTCCGGATTTTCCAGATGAGTTTGAAAATGAGCTTTTAACAATAGTCGTTAGAGGAAATGAAGAAGATATAAAATTTGTTTTATCTATTCTAAGAAATTATGAAGGACAAATATTCCTGCATAAAGTATGCCGAGAGATTGTTATATCCTTGCCAAAAGATCATAGTCTTCTGAATGAGGTTATGATCATACTTGAGTCTACTGGGGTTGTCTCTGGGGAATATGGACGAGCTTTGGCTTACGAAAGAAAAATCAAAGAAATAGAATATTGGTTAGAAGATGAAAATAGCAATGTTAGAGAGTTTTCAAAACATTACGTTGAGATATTAAATCAGCAAGCTGCTCAAGAAAGAGAAAGGGTTGATGAAGAAATAGCTCTTCGTAAATATGAATATGGGATAGTAGATTAAACATGAAAAAAATATCGGCTGTTTTATTGGCATTTTTTGCTTGCGTCACAATATTCCATTCAAGTGCACCTACGCAGGAGCGGGGGGAGGTTTATACGCCATCGCAGGAGAATATCGCGGCGCGGCAATGGTTTCAGGATGCAAAATTCGGTATTTTTATCCACTGGGGGGTATATAGCCTTATGGCGGGGTCGGGCGAAAAGGATGTCGCCGAATGGGTTATGGAAGAAAAGCAGATCCCCATTGATAAATATGAGCGGCTGACCACTTTTTTTAACCCCGTAAAATTCAATGCCGATGAATGGGTGCAAAATATCAAGGCGTCGGGCGCAAAATATATCACCATCACATCAAAGCATCATGACGGCTTTGCCATGTATGACAGCAAGGTGAGTGATTATAATATCGTCAAACGCACACCGTTTAAGCGCGATATTTTAAAGGAGCTGAAAGTGGCCTGTGACAGGGCGGACATTAAGCTTTTTTTCTATTATTCGCAGCTTGACTGGCACCACCCGGATTATTATCCGCGCGGGCGGACAGGAAATGTCTATACCGGACGGCCGGAGAGCGGTGACTGGGACAGATATATTGATTATCAGAATGCGCAGCTTCGTGAGCTGCTGACCAATTACGGCGACATTGGCGGCATATGGTTTGACGGGTGGTGGGACCAGGAAAAGGGACCGATGAAGGACCGCTGGCGGTTAAGTGAAACCTATAAAATGATCCATGACTTACAGCCGCAGGCTTTGATTATCAACAATCATCATGTGGCGCCCTATCCGGGGGAGGATGTGCAGCCGTTTGAGCAGGATTTGCCCGGGGAGAATGATGCCGGTTTTAACACAACCTTTGTCAGCAATGAAATGCCACTTGAAATGGCGCAGACCATGAACGGATCGTGGGGATTTAATCTCGTTGATGACCGCTTTAAAACCTCAGAAGACTTAATCCGGTCGCTTGTCGGGGCGGCGGGGAGGAATTCAAATTACCTGATGAACACGGGGCCGATGCCCGACGGGCAGATACAGGCGGAAAATATCAAAACGTTCCACGAAATGGGGGACTGGTTAAAAATTTACGGCGAAAGCATATATGGCACGCGCGGCGGTCCCGTTGGTCCGCGCCCCTGGGGCGTGACCACACAAAAGGACAAGACCTTTTATATTCATATTATGGACTGGAAAGATGGGGAGATTTTCTTACCCCTTACCGATTTTAATATCAGCGAGGCGACATTGCTTGGGAAGGGGACCAAAGTGCCTTATCAAGTCAGTGATGACGGGATTATGTTTAAAATAGCCAAAGATGAGCTTCTAAACTGGGATACGATTATTAAGGTAAGTTTAAAATAAGAAAGGCATTCTAATCGGCTATTCCATATATGGGCACAAAATAAATTATTTCAAGAATTGCAAATTCAATTTATTTCTGGGAAAAACGGCCCCTGATCGCTTGACGGATCATCGTTAACGATAGTAGGTTCTTAAACTCATAAAATATAAGAGTAGGCACAATGACCAGCGCGATTTCCGTCCAAAATCTTTACAAAACCTATGATAACGGCTTTCAGGCACTTGATGATGTCAGTCTTGAGGTCGAGCGCGGAGAGATTGTGGCGCTGCTTGGCCCCAACGGGGCGGGGAAAACCACGCTGATCAGCACCATTTGCGGCATTGTCAATGCGACGTCCGGTAAAATAGATGTCTTTGGCTATGATAATCAGAAAGACTATCGCAAGGCACGGACCTGTATTGGCCTGGTGCCGCAGGAACTGACCACGGATGCCTTTGAAACGGTCTGGCATACGGTAACTTTCAGCCGCCATCTGTTTGGGAAGTCATCAAATGATGACTATATTGAAAGCCTTCTTAAAAGTCTGTCGCTCTGGGATAAGAAAGACAACCAGATCAGGATGTTATCGGGAGGAATGAAGCGGCGTGTGATGATTGCAAAGGCGCTTTCCCATGAGCCGGAAATCCTTTTTCTGGATGAACCGACGGCGGGGGTTGATGTTGAGCTACGAAAATCCATGTGGCAACTGGTTCGAAAGCTGCGTGAAACCGGGGTGACGATTATTCTGACCACCCATTACCTTGAGGAAGCCGAGGAAATGGCTGACCGGATCGGTGTGATCAATAAGGGCAAAATGATCGTGATCGAAGATAAAAAGAAACTGATGAAGAAACTGGGGAAAAAAGAACTGGTGCTGGAGCTTTATAACCCGATCAGCGAAATTCCGGAGGCGCTTTGCGGATTTGATCTTCATCTAAAACAGGATGGTCACCAGATCATTTTTACCTATGATCCGGCCAAACAGGATAACGGCGTAGTTACCTTGCTGGACCAGTTAAAAGCGCACTCTGTTAAATGCAAGGATTTTAACACGCGGCAAAGCACGCTCGAGGAAATATTCGTACAATTGATAGGTGAGAAATGAATTACTGGGGTATTTGGGCCATTTACCGCCATGAAATGGAGCGGACTTTCAGAACCGTGGGGCAGAGCATTGCCTCACCGGTAATATCAACGGTGCTTTATTTCATTGTGTTCGGGACCGCAATCGGCTCGCGCATCAGTGATGTTGACGGGGTTCAGTATGGTGCCTTTATCATTCCGGGGCTGATTATGCTGACCATTTTAGGACAAAGCATTTCCAATGCGTCATTTGGTATATATTTTCCGCGTTTTACCGGCACGATTTATGAAATTTTATCGGCGCCACTTTCATTCGTTGAAATCTGCATCGGCTATGTCGGGGCGGCGGCGACCAAATCGTTTATGATCGGGCTTATCGTACTGATTACGGCCAATTTCTTTGTCAGCTTTCACATTCAGCATCCATTCTGGATGATGTTTTTTCTGATTATGACCTGTATCACATTCAGCCTGCTGGGCTTTATTATCGGGATCTGGGCCGATGGGTTTGAAAAATTGCAGCTTATCCCCTTACTGATTATAAACCCGCTGACCTTCCTGGGGGGCAGTTTTTATTCGATCAATATGCTGCCCGGCATCTGGCAGAAAATTTCACTGCTTAATCCGGTCGTCTATCTGGTCAGCGGATTTCGCTGGAGCTTTTATGAAAATTCAGACGTCAGTATCACCACCAGTGTCGTGATGATTTCCGTTTTTATGTTCCTCTGCCTTGCCATTATAGCGTGGATATTTAAAACGGGATTCAGACTGAAAAATTAACAAATAAAATTTTAAATATTAAGTGAAATTCTTTATTTCCAAATGATTTAACCAAATTTTAAAGCAAAAAGCCTAATCTATAACATCGGCCGGACTTATCCGGAAAAGTATAATGTTTATGGGACTGTTTCTGAAGTTTAAGAAAACTGGTTAAATAGGTTTAAAATTGTTATTTAATTCTTACGAATTTATCTTTGTATTTTTACCCGTTACATTTTGCGTTTATTTTTTTCTTAATCATAAAAGATTAACGACAGCGGCCAATGCGTTTCTGGCACTGGCAAGTTTATTCTTTTACAGCTGGTGGAATATTATCTATCTGCCGCTGATACTTTCTTCAATTTTATTTAATTATTATATTGGCCAGAAAATACATGCTTCACTGGATATCGAAAATAACAGAGTTTCACCAAAATCCATACTGACTTTTGGTGTGGTTGTTAATCTGGCACTGCTGGGATATTTCAAATATAGCGACTTTTTTATCTCGAACTCCAATTTACTGCTTGGAACCCATTTTACCTTATTGCATCTGGTTTTGCCGCTTGCCATATCCTTTTTTACGTTCCAGCAGATTTCCTATCTTGTCGACAGTTATAAAGGCAAAGTGAATGAGCATAATTTTATCAATTACAGTTTATTCGTAACGTTTTTCCCGCAGTTAATTGCCGGTCCGATTGTCCATCATAAAGAAATGATGCCACAGTTTGCGATGCTCAGAACTAAACTTATAAATTATAAGAATATTGCAACGGGGCTTTTTATATTTTCTATTGGGTTATTCAAAAAACTGGTCTTTGCCGATACATTTGCCAAATGGGTCTATTTTGGTTATGGAGGCACGGAGCCGATGGACTTTTTCGGCGCATGGGCATCGGCAACGTCCTTTTATCACCAGATATATTTTGATTATAGCGGCTATGCCGATATGGCGATTGGCCTGGGGCTTATGTTCAATATACATATTCCGATCAACTTCCTGTCTCCACCCAAGTCCAGATCCGTCAAGGAATTTTGGACCAGATGGAATATGACTTTATCCCGATTTCTCCGGGATTATATTTTCCTGCCGCTTGGCGGTGCCCGTAAGGGGCGCTTCAGAACATATCTGGCGGTTATGGCAACATTTCTTCTTGGTGGGCTTTGGCATGGTGCCGACTGGACATTTGTGCTCTGGGGGTTCCTGCATGGGACGGCAGTAGTCATTTGCCACACATGGAAGAAATATAGCGGTATCAAATTTTTTGATTGGTTCAACTGGTTTCTGACATCATTCTTCCTGACCGTAACAGGCGTATTGTTCAGTGCCCCGAACTGGGACGCAGCGGTGCGGGTGTTTAAAGGGATGGTTGCTTTTGATAAAATCATTCTGCCAACGGAGCTGGAGTTTGCAAATAATTTTGGCATTAAATTTGGTGATTTTCTGGGGTCGGTGAATGGAGATAAATGGACAGTAATCTGGATTATTTTCGGCTTTATTTTTGTGCTGTCCTTTAAAAATTCCATTGAGAGAATGAAGGCGTTCAAACCTGACCTTAAACATCTGGTATTTCTTGGTTTTACTTTGATCATAGGACTTCTCTATATCACCAAGAAAAGTGAATTTCTGTATTATAATTTTTAGGACGGCAGATGACATTTACATATAAAAAATTCACTCTTTATGTCATGATTTTTACGGTTAGCCTATTTGCCGTATATTCGTATTTTATTCTAAATTTCAAAATGTTATATTTGAATTTCGAATATCCGTCCTATCTTTATGTTTATGAAAAAATAAGGGACGTTAATGATAAACCCTATAATTTTATTGCCATTGGCGATTCCCGTACCCAGTCATCCTTTATGCCGGAAATTTTTGACGATGAAAATTTAAATTCGATCAATTTTGCGCTTGGTGGTGCGTCGCCGATTACCGGATATTATACGATTAAAAATTATCTGAAATATCACGAAAAGCCGGACTATATTTTGATGGGATATTCACCACCAATATTGACGGGGCCATATTTCTATGAAGCCAATACGGTTAAATTCGGCTTTCTTGAAGATGAACAATATGAAGAAATTGCCGAAAACGCCGAAAAACTGGATGATAACTCTATCATCGGGCCGGTAAAATATTATGATTATAAAATATATACGGGCATGTATATTCAGGATCTGATAAACGGCTTACTGGAAAGAAGATGGCAGAGAAATCATGTGGCCTGGGACAATCTCCTGAAATCGAAAGGCCATCGTTTCGCTGCGGTTGAACCGGGGTCATCCGAGCTTTCCTCAGAAACTGGATTTAAAGAATTTATCCCTTCCAAAGTCGTAAGATATTATGTTGAAAAAACCCTGGAAGAAGCCAGCGAAAATAACATTCAGGTATTCTGGTTTAATAATCCCATAAACACTGAATCTTTTGAAGCACTTTCACCCGATTATAAGCGTGAATTTGAGCAATATATGAAATCCCTGTCAGATAATTATGATCTGAAAATTCTTAATAGTTTATATGCTATGGATTCTAAAAACTTCGGTGATCATAATCACGTATATCTGGGGGCCGAGGAAGTGACCAGAACGATCAAAACTGATTTCCTGCAGGCAGTAAATTAATTTTTGCTGCGGGTGTTAAAAGTTCTTTTTCAAGTCCTGACCTGATTTCCCTTTCTGCCCATTTGGTTAAATCTTTCCGGTCTTTAAAAGTTGACGGACAACGGGGCTTGTGGAAATTAACAATGACTTCAAGTTTTTCTTTTCTTCCCAGAAGCTGCCAGATATGTGGACTGAGATCCATATCCCCGTACCAGGCGTATAAGTCGCGCTCATGCTGTGAAATATCCGGCCCGTAGGTGATAGATATCGGCTGAATGATAATATCGGTAGTTTTAAGAGGGAGCAGGGCGGTTGACAGCAATCCTGATTTAAAGGGCAGGATGTCACTGCCGTTACTGCTGCTTCCTTCGGGGAAGAGAAAAATGGCATCCCCCTTATCCAGACTGCGTGAAAGGTTATTTCTTTCGCGGAGTGTATCTGTCGCTTTTCTGCTGACAAAATGAGTGCGGGTAATTTTAGCCAGGAATCCAATCATTGGCCAGGTGGCAACATCGGTTTTAGCCACAAACAGACCATGTCTTAATGTGGCAAGAATGGGGATATCGAGGTAGGAAACATGATTTGAAATATAAAAATTTGCATCCTTAAAGGCGGTATACCCGGTAATTTTTAAATCCAGTCCGGCGCAGGCTAAACAAACTTTAAAAAATGGCAGGGAAAATGCGCGCCGATACTTTGCTCCAAATCCATATGTCAGAAGATATAATGGAAGCAGGGCCAACGTCGTGGTAATAATGATCGTCAGCTTATAGCCAGCCCTGAGTGCGGAATGACGCATATCATTCGGCCAGCATTGTTGCCACTGGTTTTGCAGCCGGCTTGCGTTCACGGCTAAAATGATTTTTGTATTTGCCGGTAATATTCTCTGTTTCAACGACGATGCAGACATCAATGGTGTTAAACTGACTATCGATTACTGCTCCTTCGCCGACATAGCCGCCAACACGGAGGTAGCCTTTTAAAAGCGGTGGAAGTTCGGCTTCAGCTTTAACGTTATCGAGCTGACTGCGTTTTAAAATATTCATGGGAATATAATGTTCCCCAAGCGCCCGGGGACGGATTGATTTTGGCGCAAGATGATAATGATGAAGGTAGGAAAGAACTCTTTCCGCTTCAGCAATATCAGTGCCATGGATGCTGCCGCAACCCAGCATGATTTTGATATTATAAAGGCTTAGATAATCACTGATCCCACGCCAGAGAAGCTGCATGGCGCCGCGACGGCGATATTGCCCGTCAATACATGAGCGTCCAAGTTCAAGAATTTCTTCAGGGGCATACATTAAGTGATCGAGATTAAATTCATTCTCGGTATAAAAACCTGTTGTCGCTTTGGCAATATTGCCGCGTAAGAGGCGGTATGTGCCAACAACATAAGGGGCTTCGTCTGTCGTTTTTTCAAGGTCTATGACCAGCAGGTGGTCACATACGTCATCATAAGTATCAATGTCTCGTTTTAACGCACGACAGCGGGTTGTCGGCTTTGCGCCCATTTCTTCATAAAATATCCGGTATCTAAGGGCCTGAGCGGCATCAATTTCGTGTTCTGTTTTGGCAAGTCGTACTTCAAGGTTGTTAAACTGAAGTGGCTTCATATGAGGTTCCTTTTTGCTAATAAACACTGTTAGGAAAATGAATGTTTTTTGTTACAGCCATATTGCGTTATTGTTCCGATTTTATGAAATGTTTCAGCATGTAATATTTTTTCGGGACGTAATTTGACCCGATCACTGCTATAAAGTGGGCAATTGATTTTTGAATTGGAAAGGTTTTTTTAAAGTGACTAAAACTGTAGTGGAAATAGTTCGTGTTTTTCCAAATTCTAAAGAGGGGGGAAACCCGGCGCCGACAGTTCTGGATGCGGCGGGTTTAACCGATGATGAAATGAAGGCAATTGCCGAAAAATATGGCCTGGAAAGCGGTTTTGTGATGCCGGCAGACCTGCATGACGGGGTGGATTACCGGTTTCGGTTTTTTGTGCCCGAGCATGAAATGGAAATGTGTGGCCATGCCACAATCGGGGCATTGTGGCTGCTCCGCAAACACGGAAAAATAAATAAAACAAATGTCCTGATTGATACGTTAAGCGGTACAGTCTCGGCCCATGTCCCAAAAACCGGGGCAATTTCCATTACCCAGCCCAAAGCAAAAATTAAAATGTTAAGCAAGGAAATGGTTGGCCATGTCCTGAAAACGCTTGGGTTAAAGCAAGATGATCTTATGCAGCCTGAAATTCTGAATTCAAGTACCAGCCGGGTTAAAACACTTGTTGCCTTAAAAAGCCGCAAAAGATTAAATGAACTATCCCCGGACTTCAGTAAAATGAAAGAGGTGTGTGAAATGATCGGCTCCACAGGTCTTTATCCATTCGCTGTCGGGGAAAGCGAAACAATAGTCCATGCCCGCCAGTTTCCCCGTTCATCCGGATATCCGGAAGATGCGGCAACGGGAATTGCCGCTTCCGCACTGGCCTTTGGCCTTTTGGAATGGGGGCTGGTAACAAGAAAAGAAAAGGTTTTTATAAGGCAGGGCGAAGCCATGGGCAGAGCATCGGAAATAATCATTAGTTTTGATGAGGATGATATTAATGGAGGATGCTGGATACACGGTAACTGTGAACTGGACAAAGCACCTTAAAGTCATTGACTAATAGGAACATTGGTGAAAAGCTCTATGCCAGATATTAAGAGGACAGTATGAGTGAATTAAAATTATCAAGCCTTACCAAGCGCATATCCGGACCATCAGCAGGAGCATGGGCAGTAGGGGATATCGCCTCAAAACGCATTCTTGCCGGGGATAAGGATATCATCCATTTGGGTATTGGCGACCCTGACCTTGATACGCCGGACGAGGTAAAGGAAGCGGTGGTTGATGCCATCCACAGCAATAAAACACATTATACGCCATTATCAGGCGAATATGATCTGCGTCAGGCCATTGCAGAACATGCCAATGGGCTTTATCAGGGTGGTGTGACAGCGGAAGATGTGGTGATTTCAAACGGTGCACAGGGGGCGTTATTTGCCACATTCCTTTGCCTGATTGAAGCGGATGATGAAATTATCGTGCTTGAACCATCCTATGCGCCGTACCCTGCAGTGGTCACCGCCGGTGGCGGTAAAATGGTGACGGTCGTACTAGATAAGCATGACGGTTATGCCCTTGATCTGGAAAAAATAAAAAATGCAGTTAATAAAAAGACGAGAGCAATACTAATCAATACACCCGGGAACCCGTCAGGCGCGGTGTTTGATCAGGATAAGCTTAACGAATTGGCAAAATATTGTCATGACCTTGGAATCTGGCTGATATCCGATGAGGTTTACTGGTCACTCTGTTTTGATGGGGGGCATAATTCCCCCTATAAAATGAAGCCCTATCGGGATTCAATGATTGTGATAAACAGTCTTTCAAAATCACATGCCATGACCGGCTGGCGCATTGGATGGGCGATTGGCCCGCGCCATTTTATAAAAGCGATGACCGATCTGGCCCAGGCGCTTCATTTCGGTATAAACCAGTTTGTGCAAAGGGCGGCTATTGTCGCGTTACAGGAAAAAGACAAGGTCGAAGAATTTAAACGCATGTTTAAAGCACGGCGCGATGTGCTTTGCAGTGGGCTTCGAAAAAGCAACTATCTGGAATTTGCCATTCCGCGCGGTGGAATGTTTGTTTTTGTCGATATTTCAGCAACCGGACTGGACGGGAAACAGTTCGCTGAACAGTTGCTCGAAGAAGAAAAAGTTGCCGTGGTTCCGGGCTTTGGCTTCGGCAAATCTGCAGATAAAACGGTCAGGATCGGCTTTTTATGTGATGAAGCCCGGCTTAAGGAAGCAGCAGACAGAATAGTACGCTTTACCAAGCAGAAAGCGGAAAACTTGAAATAAAAGGGGAGTGATATGGCAAAGAATGAAAATGGAAAGTTTTCGGTAATAATAGCGGCCGGTGTTTTATTATCTGCGGTGGTGGAAGTTAACGCCCAAATGGCAGCACCAATTTTCGAGCCGGTCCAGCCGGATGTTTTTTCCCATAATATGGCCCTATCAAATGCATGGGGTGATTTTGATAATGACGGGGATCTTGATCTGGCGATTTCCTTTAAGACCGGGGATGTCAGACTTTACCGAAATGACAATGGTCAGTTCAGCAATATTGGTCCGGAAATGGGCCTGCCTCAGGGAGGAAAGGAAACCCGCTCCATCGCCTGGGGGGATTATAATGAGGATGGTTTTCTGGATCTTTATGTCGGCAGCAACCAGAACGGCAACGAACTTTACCGAAGCAACGGCGCAAAAAGCTTTACCGAGGTTGGGGTAGAGCTTGGTGTTGACGTTCCCAATGTCAGCACACGTCAGATCAGCTGGATTGATTATGATAATGACGGCGCGGTTGATTTGTTTGTGGCCGACAGGGTTGGGAAAAATCACCTTTTTAAAAATGAAAATGGCCGCTTTACGGATATAAGTGAGAAAACAGGTCTTGATGACGGACGGCCGACGGTTGGGGCCTGCTGGTTTGATTATAACGGTGACGGGCTATTGGATTTGTTCCTTGCCAATCAAAGCGGGACGACAGACGCGCTTTATAAAAATATGGGGGGTACTTTTGTTGATGTGGCCCCGATGTTGGGGATTGAAGGGGGGAAAAGAACAACTGACGAAGGCGGGGTTGATTGCACGGTTGGCGATTATGACAATGACGGTGATTTTGACCTGTTCGTTGCCAACTACGGGCGTAATTACCTATATGAAAATGATGGTTCCGGCGGTTTCAGGGAAGTAAGCGAAAGCCTGGGTATATCCGGTGATGACCATCTGGTCGGGGCCAGCTGGGGTGATTATGACAATGATGGATATCTTGATCTTTATGCGACCGGATATACCGGTCCCGCAAATAACAGAAGACCGGTAGACAGGCTGTTCTATAATGATGAAGGCACGTTCACAGAAATTGATATTTCATCATCCCCCTTAAACGGGGCGGATCATGGCATTCAATGGGCGGATTTTGATAAGGATGGCGACCTCGATATTTCCCTGACAGAAGGCTATAATATTAAAGGACGTCATCCGCTTCTTAAAAATATGTTGCCTTCTGATAATAACCATAGGTCATTACAGGTTGAAGTGCTGGATAGTGCCGGTAGACCATCAAGGGCAGGGGCAGAAGTCCGGCTCTATGATATGGCCGGTAAATTACTGGCAACCAGACTTGTGCCGACGGGGGACGGCTATAACAGTCACAGCATCATGCCCGTTCATTTCGGTCTTGGCGGGGTAGATAAAGTGACAGTTGAAGCCACCTTTTTAACGGCTGATGGCCGCAAAAGTCAGACACTAAAAGATATCAGTGCTGATGATTATAGAGGTCGTGCCCTAAATGTGATGCAAGAAAAATAAAGCCCTATTCATCGGATTTTGAAGCAAGGATCAGGGCTTCCAGAGTGCGGCTGACCATTGTGTCATGTTGCAACCAAAGACGCGCAATTTTCTTGGCAATTTCATAGCGCTTATCCCCGGCAATAAACAGGGTGGGTTTTCCGGGCGCAACCATTAATTTGAGCATCAGTTTCCCCCATGCCTTGCCCCCGGCGTCGAGGACAGAATATGAAATACGCGGATTTTGATAACGGGAAAGTTCCGCTTCCGAACTTGGGGAACAGACCACTTCAAAATCAGCCCTAGGAAATTGGTCCATCAGATAGTTGATATGGATTTTCCATTGCCCGGACGGCATCAGCAGCAATAATCTTATCTTTTCGGCCTGTTTGTTTCGGCGGAACCATTTTTGGGTTTTGGCGCTGATCATGTCCACATAGGCACTGTCACAAAATAACGGTGCGGGTGTTAAATTTTTCGGAAATTTATGAATTTTCCAGAAATGTTCATAAAACCCTTTGGCATATTTCGGTTTTGCGCTTCTGAGTATATTTTGTAAAATCGCTTTCAGTTTAAATTGCGAGCCATATATATTTAATAATCTGAGCTTATCGGGAAGCTCAGATGAAATTTCAACGGGGATATGCTCAAGCACGGCACCGTTATGTTCCAGCGTTTCAATGATTTTCAGTTTATGTTCCCAAAATTCTCCGTCATAGGGGACATCCTGATAAAACAGAACATTGGTATTTTGAATATCTTTAAGGGCAGCAAGACAGGCATCGCGGGTAACACCGTGATCGCTGTGAGTGCCAACCCCCATGGGAACCCAGATTTCATCGGCCCGTATTATTCTGATCATTTCAGAAATGGTTTCCTGCCAGTTATGGCGCTCGCTGTCTGTGCCGAAATGATTGTTAAAAGCGGCCACGGAAATACGGTGTTTTTTTAGAAAATCATGGCTCCAGTTACCATTCTCATATCTTAAGGTTGCTTCCTTTTCATTGGCAGGAACATAGTGACCATTCATATAGCGCATAAAGATTTCATTTTCACGGTTTCGGATGGTCGTGACTTCATCGACTTTAAGCGGGCCATAAGTGGCAGAAAAATAGCTGGTATAGTTGCTGGTGCTGCCCAGCGTTACCAGCGTAAAATCATTATGACTCCGCAATTGCCACATAGTGGCTCCGATACTTAGGGCTGCATCATCAGAATGCGGCTCAAAAATCAGTATTTTTTTGCGGTCCGTTTCTGCTTGAGCTTCAAAAGCATCGCAAATTCCCATTTCAATGAAGGCTGTTAGAGCAGGGAGGGTTTCTTCGCCAAACTGTTTTTTAATTTCCCCGAATGTTTTTTCCTGTTCAAGCACATTCCACAGCAATAATTCTTCCCTGCTTAGGGACCGGATCGGGTTACGGGATGCCATAAAATAAATGCGGTCGTCCGCTTTTTTATAATGGGGTCGGCGGGCGATAATGGCATTGTCACTGGTCGGCAATCCGGCCTCTTTTGCGGGCACGTCAATTTTGATTTTCTTTTGCGTTTTATTGCCAAAATTATATTTGATAATGTCCCGAAGGAAATGGCTCCTTGACGTCTTTCTAAGTCGTAAAAATCCGTAAATCCGGCCGATTGATCCGGCAATAAGGGTGGCTATATTATGATGCCGTAGTCCATTTTCACCAAATGTCTTTCTTAAATAGCGGCTTCTTGAAAAATGCCAGTATTCAGGGAGCCTTACATTGGCCTGATGGATGCCGGTTGAGGCACCGGAATCATGGATAACGCCGGCATCCGGCAGATAATGGACTTCGAAGCCGCAATCATTTATGCGTTTGCAAAGATCAAGTTCCTCGAAATAAAGAAAATATCCTTCATCAAACAGTCCCGCTTTTTCAAGGGCTGCCCGGCTGACCATCATACTGGCTCCACCAATCCAACCAACTGCCGTTGGTTCCACAGGGGGCGGTGAAATGCTGACGCGGTGGTCGTTGAGCAAGCGGCTTATTAATCCGATGCCCAAATTTTCCTCTATTGTGCTGGTCAGGGACGGCAGGCGAAACGCCCCGCATTCCAGTTTGCCATCGGTGTCATAAAGTGGCCCGCCGACTACCCCAACATTTTCATTTCTTTTAAGATACATTGCCAGCTTTTTAAGGGTGCCCGGGTGAACGATGGCATCCGGGTTAAGCAGATAAAAATAGTCTGGCGGGCTTTCAAGGGTAAGTGCTTTACGGATTGCGACGTTATTGCCCGCCCCAAAACCCCCATTAAGGGGAAAGGGAATTAGCTCAACACAGTCCGAATAATTGTTTTTATCAATCGCTTTTGTAATAATGGAAACGGAATCATCGGGCGAGCAGTTATCAACGATCCAGCAGCGGGCGTTATCCCCCAGCTTTCTCAGCTCCGGAACCAGTGCCTCTAGGTTTTTAAGGACATGGTTGGCGGTCCCGTAATTGACGATGACGACTGTCAGATTCATTTAATAGCTTCCATAGGACGATATAAGTCGTTTGATTTACAGCAGTTTTATCATGGATAGTGTTATTTATAGAGTAAAATATTTAATATAATACAAAAATGAAACTTAAGAGTTTTCAAGATGAGCAATTATTTTTTTTGTGGTCACCATCCACGCTTTTTTTTCCTTTTCATCGAGAAACGAAAGAGGTTCTTCACAAGCGGACAGAACCGGTTTAAATGACTTTGTAATGGTGTCGCGGCCAAGTTCAGTAATTTCAATGTCATAATTTCTTTGATCAGTATCATTCTTATTGCGTTTGATCAGGCCCCGTTCCTCCATTCTAGCCAGTGCGCGGCTTAAAGTTGACTGTGGCAATAGTGTATAATCAACAATCTGGTTTAGCGTTCTTTTTTCATAATGGGTCAGGCATAAGAGTACCCGCCAGTTGGATAAGGTGAGGTCCTGTTTTTTAAGAGCATCTTCAAGAAGGGCGGCAAACTGACGGGAGAGGGTCGAGACCGTGTATGGGACAAAATTTTCAAGATCAAAATGCGCATTATCAGCCAATTTTAGCCCCTTTATTTAAAGCCGTTATATCAGTTGCCAGTTTAAATTTTTATCTGTATATATAAATTATATGCATATGCATATAATAAATTTACTCAATTAATATGCATAAATCAAACCATTTCAGATTGAGATTTAAAATGAAGAGAATAATAAATTTTACCTGCCTGATACTTTTTTCCTTTATCGGCAATAATGCATTGGCGCAGACTTATGAAGTTTCCCCTGATAATGATGTCATGAAACTTACTTTTCTGGGGACCGGAGCACCACGCCCGTCAACAGAAAGATACGGGCCCAGCATTTATATTGAAGCGGGGGATCATAAAATTCTGGTTGACGCCGGACCGGGTATGCGGGAACGGCTGTTTGAAGCGGGTGGCTTTGCCGCTATTTCCGGTGTTGATCATTTGCTGATCACCCACCTTCATTTTGATCATACGGTCAGCATTTCCAGTGCCTGGCTTAGCGGCTGGCTTTTTGGACGGCGCGTTCCCCTGCATATTCAGGGGCCCGTTGGCATCAAGGATATGATGGAAAATATCAGAAGAGCTTATCAATGGGACGTTGATTACCGAGTGATGGTCGGGGTGCCGAAAGAAGGAACAGAATTGATTGTTGATGAAGTTTCCGAAGGGGTCATTTTTAACAAGGATGGTATTAAAATTACAGCTTTCCCGGTGGAGCATATGCCGATTGATGTTAAAACCGGTAAACTGCTGGGACTTCGCGGTGAAACGCTCGGCTTCCGAATTGAGTATAAGGGTCATTCTGTTCTCTTTTCCGGGGATACCCGTTCCACAGAAAAAAGCAGAATTAATGAAGAAGGTAAAGATGTCGATCTGCTGATCCATGAAGTGCAGGTACCATCCCCCGGTGCCACGAAAGAAGCCAATCTTGCCAATGTCAGTCTGTCAGTCCATTCGACACCTGAACAGGCGGGACTGGTTTTTGCAAAAACAAAGCCGCGTATGGCCGTTTATTCTCATATTATTCCACCTGGCACAACGGCAGAGGAACTTGAAATGGATACCAAGCCTTATTACACAGGCCCGCTGACGGTTGCCCATGATTTTATGGAAATCACTCTCGCGGGCGATGAAATTATTGTTGGCGAGCGGGTAAAACAAAGCAGCGGGAAGTTCGAGGATTCCAACGTACTAGCAAAATAATTATTGAAATAACATATTGGTCTGTCTGGTTTTTTAGTTTCTGACAGACCAAGCCACCTTATCGGCATTGATCAGCTTTGCCAGCCGATTTAGCTCCTTTTCCAGTTTTTCTTTTCGCCCGGTCCCCCAAATTACTCCCGGTTCCGGCCAGAAATTAATCACATTCAGACTTCCAATCTTACGGTCAGCCTTAAGCTCTATCCTGCCCACAAAACGGTCCCCTTCAAGAAGCGGGTAAACATAATATCCCCATTCACGCTTTGTTGCGGGCACAAAAATTTCGATTTTATAATCAAACCCGAACAGGTTTTTAAGTCTAACCCTGTCCCTGATGGCTGGATCAAATGGATTAATAATTCTCAACCGTGAAGATGGTTTGATCATTTCTGCCAGCCGGTTTTCGATGTCGGGATGGCCAAATGAGTCTATCCATGCTCCGTCACTTGTTTGCCATTTTATCGGGATCAGCGGGTTTCTTGAATGCCATTTCTTAACTTCATCGAGTGTGGTGGCATCCCAAAATTTCTGTATATCCATTATTGTGCCAAATGAAAGACGATCAAGGGCGGCATTGCAGAGCCAGTCGATCTGCTCGCGATCTGAATGTTTCTGATTTCTGATTTTATGGGGGATGACGCGTTCTGAAAGATCATAGAATTTTTTGAACTGTTCCCTATGCGACGTGGCCAGCACACCACAATACCACAGATAATCCAGGGCTATTTTATGGGGTGGTCGTGACCACATTTTTTTATTTCCCTGAATTTGACTGTCAAACGCATGGGTGGAAAGTGGTCCTTCCTTACGGATACGAGATATGATTTCATCCGGTTCGGCATGGGCAAGAATTGATTGGTATCTTTCTGAGCTATCAAGCCACTTTTTTAATCTAACAAATTGTCTTGTCCACATCGGATAATATTCCATCGGAATTATAGATGCGTCATGGGTGAAATGCTCAAATACTGTTTTTTTGTTTTTTAAGAGATGATCAAGCATTCTTTCACGATAATTCTGGTTTCGGCTCCATAGAATATGGTGATGGGCACGTGTGACATTCTGAATGGTGTCAATCTGAACAAAGCCAAGCTCTTTTATTATCTTGGGTAAAATAACCGGTCCGACAGGAGGATTTGCCAGACCGGTCGTGTTTAGCCACAGGTGTCTTATTTCCTTATTATTGATTTTTATTATTTTTTTGCCATGTACTCCCATGGAAATTCATAAATCACATGGCAGGCCAAAAGTAAATACCAGGCTTATAATTATTCCAGAGTAAGACCATCCATATTCTCAAATTTTCCCATAAAACCCCAGCCACCAAATTCTTCTGAAATTGCAAAGTAAATCTCATTTTTCCCTTTCTTCAGGGGAAGATAGATATCATCAAACAAGCCAATTGTACCAAGATAACGATAATCGCGGCTTTGATAGACATTGGTCCCTCCGGCGAGCGGTGTATTGTTGATATAGGCGACGGCATTATCAGAATATCCGTATGAAAATTTTCTGGTCGTGTCATACTCAGAACTGATAGTCATTTTTACCAAAACCGTGTTATGGTTGGCACTTCGCTGACGGAAACGGGAAATATTAAACGCGCCATTGGTTTCCATATTTATCCTAGTCCATTGTCCATTATACTCTGAAGGGGATTTTATGTTGTCCGGAATAACATCTGAGACATTTATATTTGTTATTAGATTTTCCGGTAGTTTAGGTGTTGGTTCTGGGCTCCCCTTTAATGGAGGATTATCAATTTTCTCATATGAAAAATTGGCAAAATAGGCAGGTGCAAATGTGCTTGAAATACCAATGCCACCGGCTGGCAGGTCGGCTTTTAGATCATTAATGTATAGGACCGGTTTTTCGCTATCCAGATAAATTTCAGCCTGATCACCGGCAACAACAATTTTTAAATGCATCCAGGTGTTATATTTAAATTCAAGTGCCACGGAATATTGTGGCCCGAAATAGAGTTGCCATCCAGTGTCGCCATGAAAGACAGGAGTATATTGGCTGGCATCACTTTGTTTGCTTAAGTGTGGTCTAATGTAAAAATGTTCGTAAGAATCATCTTCCTGCATCCGCCATGTAATACCTGAAAAACCACGCTGATCATCTGGAAAAATCAGGTCCACTTCGATAATTCCATCTTCAAAAATTGCATTTTTTAAAACTGCGCTTCCTTCGGAAATATATAGTGCATCCTGGCCAGCATAAGTTACCTTTTTTGTAATCTCGCCGGAGAATGTCCAATTTTTGTCATTGAAAGAAACCACTTCAGAATATCCAGAAAAAGGAACAAGTAAAGTAGCCATAAAAAATAGATAATAAATCCTCATCATAAACTCCTTGCATATGTTTTTTGCAAGAATTATCAGAATTTTATAGGGCTGAATTGGAAAAAACGGACTCGGCTTTTCTTGTCTGCATTAGTTGGTTGGGAGTAAGGTGAGTGAGCATTTTAAACTCATTTATAAGATGGGCCTGATCATAATATCCAAATTTTACAGCACAGTCGGCCCAGTCAATTTTTGATGACCTGTCAGAATATTCAAGAGTTCTGAGAAATCTTATATTTCTACAAAGTGCCTTTGGGCTAAACCCTGTCAAATCCGATACTGTTCTTCTGAGATGCCGATCGGAAATGTTAAAGTAATTTGTAAGCTGAGACTGGCTAATATGACCGTTTGACTTGCGGATAAGTTCAATGGCACTTTTTCCGTAATCTGAAAGTTTATATTTTTCAGATTTTAATCCATGGTGATTTTTTAATATATGGTACAGCTTTTGAATTATTTCGATTTCTGAGCTTGTCTGATCAAGAATGGATAATAATTGATCATTTAAGGTGTGCGATATGTCCCTTAAATCGACTATTTTGTTAAACAATTCTTCCGAAGATATTCCAATCAGATTAGAAATCCATTCTGGCTTAATTCTTGCGGCCATGATCTGATGGCCGGGAACCAATTTAAAGGTAAACGGTTTATTCAGAGGCCCAAAAACAAATGCGGCCACTGATGATGCAGAGCCACGGGTGTTGACCAATCTTGAAATAGCAATGTTAACCGTCGTCTCCGGAACCAGATGATGGATGCCGCCAATAGGCGCACTTAATGGCGTTTTCTGCACCCACATTGCTTCAATCATATGATCCGGATTAACGAGATCATACTCGCTGTAGCCACCCATATTATAGCGTTTTCTTATCGTTCTTTCCATAAACGCAGAATTACACAGCTTTTTGGTATTTTCAAATTAATTTCAATTGTCAAAAATAGGTAATTTCAAAGAAGTTCAATGGGTAGCGAATTTGTATGCTTTACCTGATGAAGGACGAATAAAGTCTGGGCATCACGAATTTCGGGGAAGGTTTTAAGGGTTTTTAAAATGAAATGTGAAAGTTCCTTATTATTGCGGGCAATAACCTTCATTAAATGATCATAAGGGCCGGAAAGCGAATAACATTCAAGGATATTCGGCGATGCACGAACGGCATTTTTAAAGCTGTCAAAAGCGGCTTCCGTATTCTGGTTTATGCTGACCTGGACGAAGGCCATCACGTCAAACCCGACCTTTTCCGCGTCAAGTATGGCGGCATATCCTTTAATGATACCAACTTCCTCAAGACTTTTGGTGCGGCGAAGACAGGTTGATTCTGACATATTGGTTTTTGCGGCCAGTTCAACGATCGGCATGCGGCCGTGGTCCTGTAATGTTTCGAGAATCTTTTTGTCCTGTTCTGTGATCATGGTGGATATCTCCATAAATTATCAAAATATGATTGAAAACGGCAATTTTTTCTAAAATGATAATGATATTGACGGGTTTCATCAAATAAATTGATGTAATATCTGATTAATTTCATCACTCATTTGGGAGCAATAAAATGTCAGAAGAAAAATTTTACCACGTTGGAGAGCGAAGCGAAGAGCCAATTGCCCCAACACAGTTTGAAGTGGGGCCGTTCAAAAAAGCGCGTCACCCCGAACCATATTGCTTTGATGTGAATTTGGTCGCGGAAGCCGGCAAAATGCAATCCAAGAAAGGTGTGGTGTCCGTAAATATTCCAGGCTTTAGTCCGGTGAAATTATATTGTGATGAGCAACCACCGGTGGGAGAGGATACGGCACCGCCGCCGCTTGCTTTTTTTGCGGCGGGGATTGGCTTTTGTCTGATGACGCATTTAACCGATATTTTAACGGCGCGTAAAATTCAGGTGGATAGCCTGAAGCTGGAACAGCGGATTAAATTCAGAACCAATCTTGGTCATATGCGTGATCACGGCTATATGACGGAAGGGGGCTGTGACATGGTTGAAACTCATGTCATTATTGAAAGCCCTGAATCAGAAGAAAAGATTATGGATCTTTTAAGCGAGGCGGAAGGTGGCTGCATGGCCCATTATGCTCTACGAAATCCGATCCCCTGGTCGACGCGGCTTATTTATAATGGTAAGGAAGCGGTTAACCGGTCTGGTAACCTGCCGGAAAATTAAAAGCCCTAAAATTAAATTTCGGCAGTCATTAAAAGCGCGGGGAGGGACAGTCCTTCCCCGAGGTCGATATTCATTGGCTTTTCTGTTTTAAAACCGAGGGATTTATAAAAAATTTCAGCATTCAGCGTGGCGTAGCACATAAACCGATGGATATTTCCCTGCTTTGCCATCACCTTACAATGATCAAAAATGGTCCGTCCGACTCCGCGACCGATAAAATCCGGATGGGTGGCAAAATGCCGAAGGTGGGCTTCTCCAATAATGCGCTCGGTAGTCCCCGGCTGTTCATGGGTCCAGCCGCCACAGCCCATAATTTTATTCTGTTTGTTTTTGAGAATATAGTATGTACCGCAGGATAACAGGATAGGATTTATTTTTGTTATCTGCGGGAGAACCGCTGAAAGTGATATATCGTCATATTTTGATGTCAGAAGTGATGAAAAGGATGCCCTGATCACTTCATTGATCGCATCCTCATCATCAGTTGTTGCTGTTTTTAGAATAGTTTCTATGGTTTCCCCCACACTGATAAAAGTTAAAGTTCCCTGACCCATATATTGCGGTAGCTGACTTTATGATTATGATCCTGTAAATAAATCGGCAGATTACCATGGGGTTCATAGACCGGCGCACCGATATAGACGGTTGGCCCCAATAGGGAAACATTATTCTGGATCAGAACCCCGTTATGAAGCACTGTCATGCGGGCGGGGCTGATTACTGTTCCATTTTTTCCAAAATGTGGGGCCGTATAAATTATATCATAAGTCTGCCACTCCATGGCCGGCTTAGTGGCGTTTACAAGCGGGATATATTGTTTGTAAAGTGATCCCGCCTGACCGTTATTATAGGTTTTGTTGGTGTAGCTATCCAAAACCTGAACTTCATAAAACTGCTGCAAATAGACACCGCTGTTGCCGCGGTCCTGATCCTTGAATTCCGGACCAAGTTCTGGAATACGCCATTCTATATGAAGCTGCACGTCACCAAAGGATTGTATCGTTCTGATATCCTTTGTGCCGGGGTTTATGGTTATCACACCGTCTTTATTATCCCATTTATTTTCACCGCCATCAATGCTTTCCCATGCCGAATGATCCAGAATGATCGCGTCAGATGGTGGGGAGCCATTTTCACCCGGGGTTACTTTTACCGGCTCTTTGCCCCAGACTTCGGTCGCTCTCGGCTCCGGCACCATTTGCGCAAAAGCCAGCCCCAATGAAACTGCAAAAAAGAGTGCTGAAATAATTGTGATTTTTTTCAATTTATTGCTCCCTATAAAATGAATATTTTTATTTCAGAGTAATCAGACAATTAGGGGCTGTCAATTCGCTTGATATGGTTTATAGTTTTGGAAAGGTAAGGGAGGAACAGAAGTTATGGCTACATTTGAAGGTTTTGAATATGATGTTGTCATCGTCGGTTCAGGTGCGGGCGGTGGTATGGCAGCCCACATTCTGACTGAAGCAGGTATTCGAGTATTGATGCTTGAAGCAGGACGAGACTATGATCCGGTGACTGAAACACCAATGTTTATGGAAAATCATCAGGCCCCATTAAGGGGGGTGAGCACATCAGATAAGGATTTCGGTTATTATGACGGTACTGTGGACGGCGGCTGGACAGTGCCGGGCGAGCCTTATACAAAAGCGGACGGAACGGAATTTTTATGGTGGCGGGCCAGGATGCTGGGGGGGCGAACAAATCATTTTGGCCGTTATGTTCCCCGTTTCAATGATCGGGATTTTAAACCGTTCAGCCATGATGGCCTTGGTGTTGACTGGCCGCTTGATTATGAAGAAGTTCAGCCATGGTATGATCAATGTGAAAAACTGGTGGGTGTTTCCGGCAATAATCCGGGCATTTATGATGTACCCGATTCTGGTGAAGGTGTATTGCAGCCGCATGCCCAGCCGCGGGTTTATGAACTATTGGTAAAGGCAGCTTGTGATAAACTGGGTCTTCCTATTGTACCGATGCGCCGTGCCGTATTGACCCGGCCGATTGGGGACAGGGAAGCCTGCTTCAATGCCACTCACTGCGGGCGTGGATGCGCCATCGGGGCCGCGTTCCAGACGACAACATCGGTTATTCCATGGGCGAAAGATACAGGAAATTTAAGGTTGGTGACGGATGCAATGGTTAAGGAAGTCCATCTTGATGAGAATGGCAAGGCGTCCGGTGTGACTTTTGTAAACAGAAAAACCAGAGAGGATGTCCGTGTTGATGCAAGGGTGGTTATTCTGGCCGCCAGTGCCTGTGAAACAGCGCGCCTGATGCTTAATTCAAAAAGTGAAAAATTTCCAAACGGGCTTGCCAATTCAAGCGGTCAGGTGGGTCGTAACCTCATGGACAGTACCGGTGCCGATATAAGCGGGCATATTCCGGCGCTTAAAGGACGGCCAAGATATAATGAAGACGGGCTTGCCGGAAATCATCTTTATATTCCATGGTGGGATTATGAAGGTCAGGATAATGGCAGTGTCAATTTCAAACGCGGCTACCACCTTGAAATTGATGGTGGCTTTGAAGCGCCAAGCATGGGTATCGGGGCCAATGTTGATGGCTATGGGACATCGGCAAAACAGGCGGTCCGGGATGAATATGGCAGCAATATTACCTTTGCCTTGCGCGGGGAAATGGTGGTCAGCGACGATTGTTACTGCGAAATTGACCCGGATGTAAAAGATAAATGGGGTATTCCGGTTCTTAAATTTCATTGGAAATGGTCGGAGGAAGAACTTAACCAGACAGCCCACGGCCTGGAATGGGGGGAAAAGATTATTAATGCCATGGGTGGATATGTCACATCACCCAAACGAAAACCGGAAGAAGCGATCCTTGCTGGCGGGCAGATTATTCATGAGGTTGGCACGACAAGAATGGGGGATAACCCGAAAACCTCTGTCACCAATAAATGGGGGCAGACCTGGGATGTGGAAAATCTTTACATCATGGATGGAGGGGTATTTGCCTCAAACCCGCATAAAAACTGCACCATTACCATCCTTACTCTGGCGATGAAAAATGCCACTGAGCTTGCCGCAAAAATTAAGGGAGGTCAGCTATGAGTAAAAATTATATTTCAAGAATAAACCGACGGGACAGCCTGAAATGGCTGGGGTCATTAACGACCTATGTTGTGATTGGCGGTGTTGTTGTATCATGTGATGCACCAGCCCCCGAACTGCCGGAAGTAAAAAATGGCAGTAATTGGCCCAATATGAAGTTTGGCCGAATTACAGGGCCCAAATATGGCCAGGATCCGGATATGTTAAACCCGACAACGCCCTGGTCCCTAACCTTAGATAAAAACCAGCTAAATCTGATGGCGCACTTAAGCGATATAATCTGTCCGGCAGATGACAATGGCCCATCAGCGGTGGAGGTTGGTGTTCCGGACGTCATTGACGAATGGGTCAGCGCACCGTATGAAGCGCAGCATAATGATCGGGAGCTTATTTTAAACGGGCTTCAGTGGCTGGATGATGAAGCAAATCGCCGCTTTAAAAAGGGATTTATGGATGCTGGCACTGATGATCAGAATAAGATTATTGATGATATTGCTTATTCTGCCAAAGCAGACGACCCTGAATTTGAACATGCTGTTCTTTTCTTTGCCAAACTTCGTACATTGGTGTTTGGCGCTTATTTCACCAGCCCGGAAGGTATGACGGATATTGGGTATATGGGGAATACTCCAATACTGGGCGATTATCCCGGCCCGACAGGTGAGGCTATGGCGCATTTAAATGAAATAATTGCAAATCTGCCAGGTTAAAGCAGGGGTTTATTCTTCCCATTCTGCCTCATAGATTTGCCTGACTTCGTCCGTCGCCTTATTGCTGACGCTTAGATAAGGGGTGCCATGGTCCGGTTTCGGTTTAATCCGTGTTGTGATGTCCAGTCCATGGGCACCGTCCGGTCCGGCGGTAAAGCCGTGAATGTAGTTTCTGTCGAGTGAAACCAGATTTATATTGCCCGGAGTTAATTGCTGATCAACAGTTTTTCGAACCCGGAAGGTTTTTCCAGGTACATAGTCCTGATTTTCATCAGCAATTTCATAATTTTCAACGCGGGCATCGCCACCAAGCCCGACAGTGACAACATTGCCGTAATCATGGCGGTGAAGGCGGATCCGGGTGTTAGGGGCCATGCGCCAGTGAAGAACGGTAAAACCTTCCCCGCCCGGGGTAAAGCCAATGTCCGTACCTGGTTTGAAACTCTGGGTGCTGTCATTCCAGGCGGCCGGCTCGGGAACACTATCAATTTTGGCGGCTATTGCGGCGAGCGAATGAAGATACTGATCCTGTCCTTCGGTGGTGGTGTCACCAACCAATGATTTTGCCAATGGGTTGGCGAGCGATAAGAACTGCTCATAAGATAAGGCGCCTGATTGGGCAAAAACCTTTCGCAATGGAAGTGATGACATAAGTCCGGCAAGAGCAAATGTTGACAGTCCGCCAATTAAGAATTTTCGTCTTCGAACAAATACCCCGTCTGCTACTTCAATTTCATTCTCTGATTGTGACATTATATTGCAGAATTCAGTCATTTCTTAAAGCTCCCAAATCAGCATCATTGCCTGATTGATAGTAACGTTGAATTATTAATTCTGTCAATTAAACTTGGTTATCCTCATTATCATCGACAAATAGTGTGACGGACTGACGCGGGGTTTCATTGACGCGAAGTTCAAAAATGTCCGGACGTGCATAATGCCCGATCACGTCCATATCATAACGGGCGCGAGCGATTTCATTTAAATCAATGGTTGCCGAAATAAGACCTTCGCTTCCCAATAAAGGACCTGCCAAGCGCTCGCCAAGCGGGCCGAATATAACGCTGCCGCCACTGATCAGGTCTTCATCCAAGGGCCAGTTTGGAATTTCCAGTCCCAGTGCCTTTGGTGATGGCTGATACTGACACGCACTTACGACAAAGCAGCGCCCTTCAAGGGCAATATGTTGCATAGTGGACTGCCATACGGGCCGTGCATCAACGGTTGGCGCACACCAGATTTCAATACCCTTGGCATACATCGCGGTGCGAAGCAAAGGCATATAATTTTCCCAGCAAATGATGGCACCCGCCTTGCCGGCAGGTGTTTCAACGACGGGCAGGGTTGAGCCGTCACCCTGACCCCATATTAGTCGTTCGGAACCGGTCGGCATTAACTTCCTGTGTTTATGGGTAAGCCCCAATTCCGGGTCAATAAAAATAGCCGTGCAGTATAAAGTGGATCCAGACTTTTCGATGACGCCAGCAACGATTTCTGTGTCCGTCCGTGCAGATAATGAGCAAAGCTCTGATATTTCAGAACCGGAGAGTTCAACGGCCTGATCAAAATATTTCTGATAACTTATTCTTCCGCTTTCCTGCCGAAAGCCAAGTTGGGTGCCAAAGCTTTCCCCTTTGGGATATCCGCCGAGAATGGCTTCCGGCAAAACCAGAATATCTGACCCTGCAGCCATGATTTCTTTCTCATAGCCCAGAATTTTATCCAGAGTCGCCTGTGTGCCATCCATTGAGGCGCCGATCTGAAGAACAGAGAGTGTTTTTATCATTTTTTTCTTTCTGATCCGGATTGAATTTTCTTATTTTTGATAATTTCCCTTAGTAGAGACAATTATTGCAAGTTAATTGACCCCGGTCAAAGATTTTAAGTCGCTAATAATCGTATTGATGGCTTAACAAAAACTGACAGGAGGAATTAAAATGTCAAAAAAATTACTAGCGGGTCTTGGACTTTTTGCCGCTTCAATGATTTCAGCTGAAATGGCCTCTGCACAGCAGGCAGGTGATCTGTTTGTGCGTGCACGCGGTATTTATGTAGCACCGGATGCAAGTGCAACCACATCTATTGGCGGTACAGTGGATATTGATAATAAAATTGTACCAGAAGTCGACTTCACATACTTCATTGCTGACAATATTGGTCTGGAGCTGATTGCAGCAACAACAAAACATAATGCTGTTGGTGTTGGAACGGCTCTTGGGGCGTCCGCTGACCTTGGTAGCGCATGGTTGTTGCCTCCGACACTTTCCTTGCAATACCACGTTCAAACAGATACCGGCGTTAAGCCATATTTTGGTGCTGGTGTAAACTACACATTTTTCTATAGTGAAAAAGCAGCCGGTGGAGCCATTACGAGCTTTAATCTGAATGACAGCTTTGGTTTCTCATTACAGGCTGGTGCGGATTTTGAAATTGCTGAAGATACATTCCTTAACGTTGATGTTAAGAAACTGTTCCTAAGAACTGATGCCAGCATTAATGGCGGTGCGGTTACTGCCCATGTAAAAATTGATCCATGGATCATTGGTGCCGGTATAGGTAAAAAATTCTAATATCAAATTCTGTTAATGAAAAAGGCCTGTTTATAAAACAGGCCTTTTTTTATTATGCGACAATTCTGTCAATTTCCACTGCTGATAATTTAATATTATCAAGGGCTGATCTTAAATCCTGCATAATATCCTCCGGTGTTTCAAGGCCAATGGAAATGCGGACCAGGCTATCGGAAATATCATGTTCGGCACGCTCCTCCGGAGTATAAGTTGAATGTGTCATGCTGGCCGGATGCTGGATAAGCGTATCCACATCACCGAGGCTGACGGCGCGTTTGATCAGTTTAAGGTCATTCATAAAACGCATGCCCGTGGCAAGTCCGCCAACAAGTTCAAAGGCAATCATGCCGCCGGGTTTGCTCATCTGTTTGGCGGCAACATCATGCTGCTCAAAGCTTTGAAGACCCGGATAATAAACTTTGGCAACGGCAGGGTGCGATTCCAGCATTTCTGCCACTTTTGCAGCACTGCTGCAATGACGGTCCATACGGATTTCCAGTGTTTTTAGTCCGCGCATAATATGGTATGCGGTGAGGGGGGCCATCACGGCACCGGTCATATCCTTTACCCCTTCAAGCCGAATGCGGGTAATTATCTCATCTGACCCGGCAATGATACCGGCAATCAGATCACCGTGACCACCCAGATATTTTGTTGCTGAATGAACGACGATGTCCGCACCAAGGGCGATAGGACGTGTCAGGTAGGGTGTTGCATAGGTATTATCAACCACGGTGGTGATATTATGCTCTTTGGCGATTTTACAGACTGCCTCAATGTCAACAAGGCGCATATTCGGGTTGGCCGGTGTTTCAAAATAAATGACTTTGGTTTTATCGGAAATTTGCCCCCGGATATTTTCAGGATTTTTCATATCAACATGTTTGATGCTGACACCGAATTTGGTCAGTCCGTGCCGGAAGAAGGAAAATGTGCATCCATAAAGCGTTTTATCAACAATGATTTCATCGCCCTGCTCAAGTAAAGTCCATAAAGTAGAGGTAATAGCCCCCATGCCGGAGGCCGTTGCCATGGCCGCTTCAGCCCCTTCAAGGCTCGCCAGGCGTTGCTCGAGAAGAGAAAGGGTCGGATTTGATATGCGGCTATAGACATGACCCGGGATTTCACCGGCAAATATGTCACCGCCCTGTTCCGCCGTTTCAAAAGCAAAAGTGGATGTCATATAGACTGGAGGGACCAATGCCCCGTCTGATGTTGCGGGATCGTATCCTTCGTGGATAGCCCGAGTGGCAAAGCCGAGTTTATTTTCATTGCCGGATGTCATGTGTTTTCTCCTGAAACTTCATTTTGATTAATTGAAGCAATTATAGCAAAAATTCGAAGCAATGTGCTTGCGTATTTTGCTTATATATAGTTAAATATTGGCAGAAAATGCCAAGGAATTTAAAATGGACGCAATTGATCGTAAGATTATTAGGACTTTACAGCAGGATGGCAGGTTAAGTAATCAGGACCTGGCAGACCGGGTGGGACTGTCACCATCGCCCTGTCTGCGCCGTGTCAGAAAACTGGAGGATGAGGGTATAATAACCGGCTACACGGCACTGGTTGATCATGACAAATATGGTCTGGCGCTTAGCGTATTTATCCATATACGGCTTGAGCGACATTCAGAAGAGTGTATTAAGTCCTTTGAAAATGGTATTGCTGATCTGGATGAGGTTATGGAATGTTACCTGATGACCGGGACATCCGATTATCTGCTTCACGTGGTCAGTGAAAATCTGAAAAGTTATGAAATATTTGTCCGTGAAAAAATATCGACCATTCCAGGTGTCGGCGCTATAGATTCCAGCTTCGTGTTCGGGCGGGTTAAGCGTAAAATGACTTTTCCCGCCCTTTAGGATTAAAGCGTTTTTTACATCATACCCAGAAGGTTTAATGCAAGAACCAGTTCGGCAACGAATGAAAGCGCGAAGGCGAGTGTCCGTGCCACCGGAATACCCAGTACATAAATAATGTAGTGAGCAAGACGGGCCAGAAAATAAAGCATGCACATTGTTGCCGTAAGCGGCGTGCCGACACCGAGCATTTGTGTGGCAAGCACCAGTGGTGCAAAAAGAACCAGATTTTCAACGGCATTGTTATGGGCGGCGTGGGCGCGGATTGCCCAGGCGGCTTCCGGTTTGTCATCGGGTGAAGGATTGCCCATGGCTCCCATAAGGCCACGAACAATGATACGGTTTAGAACGTAAGGAAGCCAGAACAAGGCTGTCATCAGGGTGGTTAAAACTAACCAGTATAATTCTTCAGTCATTTTATTCTCCTGTTGTTATCGTCTTTATTAAATTTTAGGCCGAAATAAAAAGATCGCGGCAAAGCATAAATACTGCCGCGGTAATATATTTTTTCTGTTATAAAACTGATGTCGGGGACGGAAAAAATGTTAAAAGAATTATTTGCCGAAACTATATTCCGGCATTTTATCAGGAACAGTTTCATACTTGCTACGAACATTCCACCCTCCCATAGTCACAGGCATTTATTTATCAATTATTGCAATGCCTTGAGGGTGCATCATACAATAGTTTCAAATAACAAGCAAAAGCTTTACCGGGATGGAATGTACTACCAATATTTAAGCGCCCGCAAGGCTTTTAACAATTTTGCGCATGATGACGCCGGGTTTGTCGGCTTTGATGCCGATTTCCCTGTAATCATGCTGATCGCGTTCAAACATCGCCTGCAATAATTTGATGGCATAAACATCTTCGTCAAATCCTGCCTGGACCATTTCACCCTGCTTTTTGCTGTAGTCATTATCATCGAGCGCATAATTTCGCGCAATGAACCAGAAATAATGGCAGCTCCGCGCACTTTCCGGGGTCAGGTAGTGATTTACATAATGACCGACGGCCGGTTGTTCATTACCTTTTTCATCAACGGGAATGAGCAGTCCATAACCTTTATTGGTGGCGGGTGAGACATATTTGCCGCCTGATTTATAAAGAACTTTTTGATTACCAAAGTCCAGTTTTGGATGAAAAAAGGGTTTTAGCATATTCCAGTCTTCGAGCTGGCGGTAAAAGGTGACCTGATTGCCATGTTGCTCAACTCTGATCGGGGCGGCCGTATATTCTTTCGGAAATTTGAAGGTTGATGCATGAAGGTAAGGCAAATGCGACAAGTCACAGAGATTTTCATGAAGCAGGATATAGCTTCCTTCCATATAATTATATTTGCCGACAACATGGGTCCATTTGCTCATATCATGGACCGGAAGTTCAGGGATATCCGCCTCGTCGGCATCGGCACTATCGCCCATCCAGACCCAGACAAGCGGGCCGATTTCCTTGATTTTATATTTTTTAATGCCAGTGCGCGGGCATTTATCCTGACAGGGAACATCAATGATTTTACCGTCATGATTATATTTGATGCCGTGGTAGCGGCAGCGAATGCCGCCTTCCTCCAGTGTACTTTGGTCAAGCGGGAATGAGCGGTGGGCGCAGCGGTTCTGGAGGGCAACAGGGTTACCATTTTCATCACGGTAAAGCACGAGCGAGCGATTTAAAATTGTACGCTCCTTAAGCTCCCGGGTAAATTCGCTGCCCAATCCCGCAACATACCAGTAATCATAAAGCAGTGGTGTGTTAATATCGGCGAGGTCTTCCGCCGCATAAGATTTTATGGTTGCCATTATTATTCCTGTATTATTTTTTGTTTTTTAAGTAGGCATCACTTTAAAAGTAGATTATCACATGACTTGAGAATATTACACAATATTTTGAGGGCGATGGGACAAGTGTCGGAACAAGTGGAAAATGCCGCCGGTCATATAAATATGACGGCTTTTATATCGCTTCTGATTGGCGGGGTGGCCATTGGAACATCTCCCATATTTATGCGGTATGCCAGCGTAACCCCGACATCGGCGGCCTTCTGGCGGCTGGCCCTTTCGCTTCCGCTTATGGTTGCCTGGCAATTGTATGACATTCGCAAAAATAATGGTGCCGCAACCCCGGCTCTTAATTTTAAGGAGCTGAAGCCTTTTATTATAATCGGTTTTTTCTTTTCCCTAGATTTGACCATGTGGCATTGGTCGGTGCGTCTGACGACGGTTGCCAATGCAACATTACTAGCCAATATGGCCGCAATTTTTACAGCGGTGGGTGGTTTTCTGTTTTTTGGGGAACGCTTCAGCCGTACTTTTGTTGGTGGCATGATACTGGCGCTGCTTGGGGCGATGTCGCTGATGGGCAGCAGTATTGAACTTAGCCCCGAACATCTGATTGGTGACTTTCTGGGCCTTATGACGGCCTTTGCCTATGCCGGTTATATGATTGCCAATTCGCGGGCGAGAAAGAAATATTCAACCGTATCAATCGTTTTTGGAACAGCTGTTTTTGGCAGTATTTTTCTGCTTCCCATTGCGCTGAATGAAAGCGGTAATTTTATGCCGGATACGCTGGCAGGCTGGGCACCGCTGCTGGCGCTTGCCTGGTTTACCCATGTTGTGGGTCAAAGTATGATTGTTTATGCCCTTGCCCACCTTCCGGCGGCCTTTGGCTCTGTAAGTCTTTTGATCCAGCCGATGGTGGCGGCTATACTGGCCTGGATATTATTTTCAGAAGCACTTGGCATTTATCATCTGATTGGCGGCACGCTGATTATCAGCGGTATAATTGTCTGTCGGCAGGGGATAAGAAAGAAGGGATAAGAAAATGAATGATCTCGCCCATGAAATGAAAAACTGGCGCCATGATATTCACCGAAATCCCGAACTTGGTTTTAATGAACTGCGCACGGCTGACAAAGTTGCCTCACGTTTAAAGGAATTTGGCATTGAAACCCATGTGGGAATAGGTCGGACCGGTGTTGTCGGTGTGCTTAAAAGCGGATCGTCAAATAATTCGATTGGTCTTCGTGCTGATATGGATGCTTTACCCATTCAGGAAATGGGGGAGTGTGACCATAAATCATTGAATGACGGTGTTTTTCACGGTTGTGGTCATGATGGCCATACGGCAATGCTGCTTGGCGCGGCAAAGCAGCTTGCCACTGAAGGTGGATTTGACGGTACGGTATTTTTTATTTTTCAGCCATCGGAAGAAAATGGCCGCGGCGCTTTGGCGATGATGGAAGACGGATTATTTGACCGCTTTAAAATGGATGCGGTTTACGGGCTTCATAATATGCCGGGAATTAAAAAAGGACACTTCTCAATAAAACCTGGCCAGATGATGACGTCAGAAGATAATTTTGTCATCGAGATAAAAGGGAAGGGCGGACATGCATCAATGCCGCATATGACCCGAGACCCGTTGGTGGCCGGTGCAGAAATTGTCACTGCCCTCCAGACAATTATTTCACGCTCCCTTGGACCGGAGGAATGGGGCGTGCTTTCGGTTACAGAATTTCTGACCGATGGTGCCCGAAATATTATCCCCTCGAACGTAACGATCAGTGGCGATGTTCGTGCCCTTGACCCAAAGGTCCAGACCAGAATTGAAAATAGAATGCGGGACGTCGTCCGTGGCATATGCGATGCCCATAATGTTTCAGGCGAAGTTCAATATTCCCATGAATTTATTGTGCTTGATAATGCGGGCACCGAAACCAACGCGGCAGTGAGGGCCGCCATTGAAACTGTCGGTGTGGAGAGGGTCAACTCAACTTGTGAAACGTGCGCCTGTTCCGAGGATTTTGCCCAGTTTCTAAGCCATGTACCCGGAAGTTTTATATTGCTGGGGGCCGGGGATGGCGCTGATCAGCCGCCGCTTCATAACCCTTATTATGATTATGACGATGATCTTCTTGAAATTGGGGCCAGCTATTGGACCAAATTGGTCAGGCAACAGCTGGCCCCACTTTAAATTATTCTCTCTCTTTGGTGACGAACGTCTGCCAGGCTTTGGCAAATTTGTCTGATACCAGCCAGGTAGTGTCTTCCTTGCGGGTGCCTTCAGCTGGCTTTTCTATGCTATGGGTATAGATATTACCGACAGTACCCATTTCTTCGCTTACCGGTTTTAGGGCTTTATAGCCCATGGCATTATCGGGCAGGCGCTTTTTCATCACTTCCTCATAAAAAAGAACGGCGAGATCACGGCTTCCCGCCACTTCATGAGCAACGCCCTTTTCTTCCGCCAGTGTCCAGAGCGCTCCGGCACGGCGGTTGGTCAGATACATGCCTTTTATCATATTATTACGTGACGGCAGGTCGGTAAGGCCGATGAAATATATTCCCGGTGTCTGGCGGGTCGCTTCCGGCGGCACGGATGAATAATAATATCCGCCCTTGTTGACGACATAGGCAATGACCCGCTCAGGTAGCCAGCTGGCGATTTCATGATTGATTTCGCCTCCAGCCGACATGCCCCACAACAGGAAGGGTGCGTAGGACAGTTCCTCATGGCCACTTTCTTTGGCAAAATGATCAATGGCATCAAGGATCGCCCGGCCGCTGCCTTTGCCAACCTGAATATAATCTTCAATCATCATATTGGGATGCTTGTGATCGGTCAGAAATGTGGCCAACAGGGCAAAGTCATGCTTCTTGGCAAAATCCTGCCAGTACTGGTCCTCAACCTGCGGTCGGCCATCACCATTTGATCCCGGGTTCAGCATCAGAATGCCGCGGAATTTTTTTGCGTCCGGCGTCCACATACGAAATGCCGCCATATTATAGACGTTGCCCGGCTGCACAGTCAGGTCATAAGTCTCGGCATGCGCATAACTGAAAATTGACCCTATTGAGAGTAGAAGAAATATTTTTAGTATTTTCATTTTTTTAACCCCTTGCTGTTTTAATCAATATAATAGCGACAGAATTTAAAATTGCCAGTGGCATGATAGGCCGGACCATTGAAAAATATGAAAATCAGAACAGAAAAGGAAAGTGATTTCGGAGCCGTAAACGATTTGTTGCTGGCGACCTTTGAGGGCGAGGGGGAAGCCAAGCTTGTTTCAGCGCTGAGGGAAAAAGCATCGCCCATTATTTCACTAGTGGCGGAACTGCATGATGAAATTGTCGGGCATATCATGTTTTCGCCCGTGAAAATTACCGGGCATGAGAATTTCAAAATTATGGGACTGGCCCCGGTTGCGGTGTTACCAGAACATCAGAATAAAGGGATCGGCACTACGTTAATCAAAGAAGGACTTAATAAATGCCTGGAATTGGGTTTTCCGGCTGTAGTTTTGCTGGGCCATGCAGAATATTATCCACGGTTCGGGTTTAAGCCGTCAACGGAATATGGACTTTTGTGTCCTTATGAGGGGGTTCCGCCAGAATGTTTTATGGCAATGGAACTGATACCGGGAAGTTTGAGCAAGGTGTCAGGTCAGATCAAATATCATCCGGCATTTTCTGATCTATGAATGAGAATAAGAAATGATGAAAGAAAATAATATGTTCAGAAAAATAGACCTTAAGGTAAATAGCCTTATTGTCATGGTTGTACTGTTATATGCTTTCGGTGTTTATCTGATTTTCCGCCAATTCGGTTTGCTCGACTATTATCGACTGTCTATTTATTCATCAATGCTCTATTTGAGCCTGATAAATATACTTTTGATCAAGGCCGTGGTTTATTTCGTCAAATACACGCGACGACCGTTTGTGGAAAAAGGGCTTAAGGTTATTGCAAATGACTTTATCAATCGTGCTTTTGACAAAAGTTTCCTCATAAATGTTGCGGTGCCCATGCTGGTTTTGCCGCCATTTTTTTCACTTTTCTCGGCAACCAAATCAAATATTTATCGTATCCATGATTTTACGTGGGACCGGACATTCATGACAATTGACAGGATGGTCCATTTTGGCTTTGATCCCTGGAAAATAACCTTCGCCATATTCGGGGGACCTTATGCCACCCTCTTTTTAAATTTTGTCTATAATCTCTGGTTTGGGGTGATGTTTTTTTTCGTGCTCTGGATGATCGTCAGCGTTGATTATGGCAAAATCAGATTTCAGTTTTTACTGACCTTTCTCCTGACCTGGATCGTGATCGGATCGGTTTTAGCGATTATGTTTTCTTCTGCCGGGCCGGTATATTACGGACGAATTACTGGCGATAACAGCATTTTTGAACCGCTGATGACGCTATTAAAATCAATTAATGAACCCCTTAAAGACAATTATTTTTATATTTATGCCCTTGATACCCAGGAATATCTTTGGGATGCCTATAAAAGTTCTGAAGTACAGCTGGGAACGGGTATTTCGGCAATGCCAAGCATGCATCTTGCAATCGCCGCGCTCCTCTATTTTACGGCGCGGGAACTGAACAGAAAAGCGGGGTATATCTTTCTGATCTATTTGGTGCTGATCGAGATAGGATCAATCCATCTTGGCTGGCATTACGCCATTGATGGCTATGTTTCAATATTACTGACCTGGCTGATGTGGTTGGGAACGAAGGTGATCAGCAACCGGATTTATCAGAGAAAAGAGTAACAGGCAGTGATAGACTGGAAAGGAAATAATGTCCCATACTCAGCTGACTTTAATGACATTTACTTTTCAGTTGAAGATGGTCTGGCTGAAAGCAAAGCCGTTTTTCTGGACGGGATCAATGCACCGGAGGTCTGGATTGGAAAGAAGGAATTTACCATATGTGAACTGGGGTTTGGTACCGGGCTTAATTTTTTTAACTGTCTGAAACTCTGGCTCGACCATAGTAGCGAGGACCAAATTCTCAATTATATGGCAACAGAGCTATACCCGCTGACACGGGCAGAAATTCTAAAGGCAGTTCATTGGCCCGAGCTTTCAAAATATAAAGAGGCGTTTTTGGTAAATTATCCATCAGCAGAAATGGCATTATTTGAAGGCCGGGTAAAATTCAGATTGCTGGAAGGTGACAGTGCAGCGGAACTTTCCAAAATAAATGAAACTGTAGATGCATGGTTTATGGACGGATTTGCACCCAGCAAAAACCCTGATATGTGGAGCGATAAAGTTTTTAAAGAAATGGCCCGGCTTTCAAGTCAGAGTTCTAAAGTGACTACTTTCACTGCTGCCGGCTTCGTTCGACGTGGTCTAAATGATGTTGGTTTTATTATGTCAAAACGTCCTGGATATGGCCGGAAACGGGAAATGCTGTGCGGTGAATATCATGGGACTTGAAATTATCTGACATAATTTTCTAAGTGTTGAAAAGACGGTTCTGTATATGTTACATCACTGCCTGAAGCAGGGTATTTATGACCTGGTCCTGCTCAATGTGGGTAAGCTTAGTATAAAGCGGCAGACTGATGGCACGGGAATAATAATCTTCGGAAACCGGAAAATCACCCTCTTTAAAGCCCCGACTTTTATAGTAAGGCTGGAGATGAACGGGAATATAATGCAGGTTTACACCAATTCCGGACATTCTCATTTTTTCAAAAACTGATTTATGTTTATTTTTATCATGCACGGTTATGACATAAAGATGCCGTGCTGAATAGCAGTCCCTATGCTGCTTTGGAATGCTTAAACGATGATTGGCAAGAAGTTGATCATATCTGTCGGCCAGATCATTACGGATTTTAATGAACTGATCAATGCGTTTCATCTGACTGGTGCCGAGGGCCGCCTGTATGTCTGTCAGTCGGTAATTATAGCCCAGTTCAATCTGCTGATAATACCATGGGCCATGACTTTCTTCCGTCATCTGTCCCGTATCACGGGTGATGCCGTGGCTTCTAAAAAGCATCATTTTTTCAGCCAGTCCGGCATCATTGGTCATGGCCATGCCGCCCTCGGCGGTGGTAATGATTTTGACAGGATGAAAACTGAAAATGGTGATATCCGAATATTTACAGTTACCAACTGGTTCGCCTTTATATTCGCCGCCAGCGGCGTGCGATGCATCCTCAATTATTTTGAACCCATATTGCTCAGACAGTTTTTTGATGCGATCCATTTCGCAGGACTGTCCACAAAGGTGGACGGGTATGACAACCTTTGGCAGTGTGCCACTTAGTTTGGCCTTGATGAGTTTTTCTTCAAGCTTTTCAGGCGACATATTATATGTCGTGGGATCAATATCGACAAAATCAACGTCAGCACCACAATAAAGGGCGCAGTTTGCGGAAGCAACAAATGTGATAGGGGATGTCCAGACCATATCCCCCTTAGCAACACCAAGTGCAAGACAGGCAATATGCAGGGCAGATGTGGCACTGTTTGCCGCTATTGCATAGTTGGCACCTGTATAATCGGTCAATGACTGCTCAAATTCCGGAACGCGGGGGCCCTGAGTAATATAGTCTGATTTCAACACCTCAATCACGGCGTCGATATCTTCCTGATTTATATCTTGTTTTCCATATGGGATCATGATTTGGATGTTAGCCAGTTGCATTCTTTATGGCAATAAAAAAGCCCTCCTGAAATTCAGGAAGGCTTTAATAAAATTATTTTTATAGTTTTACTTTTTCTTGTCCGTCATCAGGCGATAAGTAAAATGCGCAATAATCACTAAGGCGGCTACACCGGCAAAAACGGGCAGGAGATCCCATGAGATTCCCTGCAACGTTTCCTGTCCGTACATATCACGCGTATAGCGGAGTATATCCATTTTAAATTATCCTCTGATGGCCTTGCGGACCAGACCTTCCATAAGTGGAATTTTAAAGTGGTTATAGTTGAGCGGAACAGCACCGCGTGCCGCTGCACCAGCGCCAAGATTTGCTGTATCTTCGTTTCGCTCGCTACCGCGGACGATATCTTCCACAACATTCAGACGTTTGGGAACACACTCAACAGCGCCGCAGGTAATGCGGATATCTTCGATTGTGCTGCCGTTCATTTTGATTGCCGCGGCAATATTGACCAGTGGGAAATCCCATGAATTGCGGTCAGCCACTTTTTCAAAATAAAACTCTGCGCCTGCCCATGTTGCAGGGATACGAATGGCGGTCAGAACATCACCAGGTTTCAGAATTGTCATATTCTCAATGTCAATTGCCGGACCGATGAAGAAATCAGTTGCGGCAACAACTTTTTCGCCAGAGCTGTTCTGAATAACCATGCTGGCATCAAGGGATACCAGTGCTGCCGCTGTATCAGATGGTGACACAGCCACACAGCGTGAAGCGCCGAACAGGCAATGTTCCCTGTTCATTCCTTCCGGTGTGTCGGAGTAACATGTGTTGCCACCGGCACGGTAGCAGTCAAGACCGCTACGATAATACCAGCAACGGGCATCCTGGCTGACGTTGCCGCCAATTGTGCCTTTGTTTCTGATTTGCGGGCTGGCCACACGTCCTGCTGCTGAAGCAAGCAGACCGAATTTTTCCTTGATAATTGGGTTTAGTTCAACTTCAGTTAACGTTGTCAAAGCACCAATTTCAACGCCGCCATCCGCTGTTTCACGAATCCCTTTAAGAGAGTCGATCCCTGTAAGGTCCACAACGGTTGTTGGTCTTTTGATCCTGTCCTTGAACCAGTCAAGACTGTCATGTCCACCAGCGATCGCCCAGCCGTTTTCACCGGCATCTGTAAGCAGGCTGATTGCACTTGCAAGGTCAGTTGGTTGAACCAGATTAAAGTTTGGCATCATATCTTTCATATTCGTGCCCTCCTATATATTTACTTGTAAAGGTTTAAATGATTGCGGTCTGCCAGCCATGGCATTGACAATCATATCTGGATCAACCGGCGTACGGTTGAAGCTATGGCCTGTGGCGTCCTGAATAGCGCTTAAGATAGCAGCAGCGGCACAACCCATCACCGGCTCACCAACACCTTTAACCCCTGCAGGGCTTTGCGGATCAGGTTTATTCACCGCACCGACCTCAACATTGCTTGGAATATCAAGAATGGTGAGCGGTTTTGTATGGTAAAGATCAACTGTTGCACAGAGACCGTTTTGCGGGTCATAAACCATGCGGTCAGTCGCGGCCATTCCCATGCCCATAACACCACCGCCACGAACTTGCTGTTCAAGACTTTGTGGGTGGATAACACTACCGCAGTCAACAAACGCTGTATATTCCAGGATCTCGTACTTACCGGTTTCGGTATCAAGCTCAATCATGGCATAGCCCGTTGCGAGTGCAGGAACCGTTCCTTTCTTAGGCATATTATCTTTGGCAACACCACAAAGACCAAGGCCGGCCACAAGCGGCATCGCGGCTTTTGTCACGGCGTTCAGTTCATCCGGGAATTCGTGCCCGTCATACTTTCCGCCGAGTTCAATTGCCCGTGTAGCGGCCTGTGCAAAGGTCATGACTTTTGACGGATCAGATTTTAAGAAGACCGTTTCATTGTCCACTTCATAATCATCCGCAGCACCGCCAAGATCCATTGCAGCAATTTCTTTCAGCTTTTGTTTGGCATCATTTGCCGCAGCAAAGTTGGTTCTTGTTGTGGTAAAGGTCGTGTTACTTCCGAACTGGGCAAGAACCCAAGGAAGACCGCGACGACTGTCACCATGTTCGATAACAGTGTTTTCCCAGGAACAGCCCAATGTTTCCGCAGCAATACGTGATGCGGATGCATATGAATATGTTCCTAGGTTACCAACACCGGAATGGATGTGAAGTTTGCCATCTGGACGAATGGTTACTAGACCATCAAAACCGTTCGAACCGGCTGAGTGATAGGCCTGTCCGACACCAATGCCGATGACCTTATTGCCATTGCGTTTACCGCTTAAGGCAATTTTTTCTTTCCATTTGAATTTATCGGAACCCATAATCAGGGCATCGCGAATATAGGAACTGGTAACAGTACTTTTACGGTCAGAGAAAACAACATCGTGATCAGGTGCATTAATTTCACGGATCATGATACGGTCTATGCCCAGCTGCTTGGCAGCGCGGTCCATAAAGGGTTCCATAATACACGCGATCTGGTTCTGACCAGGGCCACGCTGTGAAATATGCATTGGTTTATTGGTAACGACCGGAACACCACGGAAACGCATGTTTGTTGGTGTATAAACAAGCGCCAGCGCCTCTGCTGCTGCCGTATGGTCGCCGGAACCGTTGCTTGGGCCGCCGGATTGAACGATGTAGCAGTCTATCGCTGTTACTTTCCCTTTTTTGTCAAAGCCAACTTTCAGCTGACCCTGGAATCCGGGACGTGAACCACCGATTTGATACTCTTCCGCTCTTGTGATGCGAAGCATGCAGGGGCGACCAATTTTTTTGGACATATAGGCCGGAATTGCCATTGTCGGATAAGGGCTTGCTTTGGCGCCAAAACCACCACCGCAGAATTCCGCAATGTAAACGACATCTTCAACAGGTATCTGGAGCATGGCGGCAAGACCTGGCATCATCCATGACTGGCTTTGTGATGAACCGTATACAAAGCATTTTCCATTTTCCCAATAGGATAATGTGCTTCTTGGCTCTAGGGCCTGGTGGCTTGAACTTGCAACAACAAAGGGTTCGTCTATGATAAAGGCCGCATCCTTGAAGGCTGCTTCAACATCACCTACAGACCACTCTTCAGGGGCCTCACCCATTGGAAGTCTGGTTTCACCGGCTTCTGCGAAATCACGGGCTGTCCATTTCAGAACACCAAGAGGAACAGAGCGTCCTCCAGAAATATTTCCTTCATCAAGGGCATTTGGTCCGCCAGGATAAAGGCTTTGAAGAGGGTCAAGGCTGAAAGGTTGTGCCTCGTAATTTACTTTAATTTTTTCAAGAGCTTCTGCAGCTATCGCTTCGGTTTCAGCGGCAATTGCAAGAATTGGCTGACCAAGCTGTCTTGGCTTGCTGGTCAGGATTGGATAGCTAGGAGGAGAAGAAGGCGGAACATCATTTTCTGTCAATATTCCAAGCACACCTTTCATGGCCAAAGCTTCTGAAGTATCAACAATAGTGACATTGGAGCTGGGCATCGGATTGCCGAGCATTTTTACATAGCACATACCATCAACACGGACATCTTCCGAATATTTGCTGGCGCCTGTTACTTTTGCTCTAACGTCTGGTGGGGTAAAGTTGTTACCTAATAGTTTCTCTGCCATTTTTATGCCCTCCCTGCTGCTTTAACTATAGCGTTAATGTAATTATTATAGGCGCCGCAACGACATAGATTGCCGGAGAGTGCATGACGAACTTCTTCACGTGTCGGGGATGGGTTGCGCTGTAAGAGAGCTACGCCTGAAACAACCTGGCCCGGGGTACAATATCCGCATTGCGGAGCAAGTTCCTCTATCATGGCCTGCTGAACAGGGTGAAGCTCACCATTTGGACCAGCTACACCTTCGATTGTCACGATTTTTTTGTTACGTACCATGTGGGTTAATGTTGAACAGCTATATGTGGTGATGCCGTCAATCATTACGGTACAGGCACCACAGGATGCACGGTCACAGCCGAGCTTAGTTCCGGTAAGGCCGAGTTTGTTACGAAGAGTATGGGCAAGGGTTTCGTTTGGCATAACATCTACGGGGCGGTCTTTGCCGTTAACATTGATGGTTACAAGTCTTTCAACTGAACCAGCGCCACCGCCTGAGCTGTCACCGCCTGAACACCCTGTCATAAGGCCAGCGGCACCGGCAACTGTACCGGCAGCGATTACGCCTTTAATAAAAGTACGCCGGGATAGCGCATCTCGTTCTGTGCTCAGAGGATCATACCGATCTGAACTGAATTTTTTTTGCATTAATTTGTGCTCCTCCACATTAGTATTTCTATATACTTCGTTGCAAATATATATAAGACATAAAAAATGCCATCAACAACCCACCGTACGCTCAATATTTTCTATTGGACATGATTCTACTGCAACTATGTTTCCATACCTCTAGAATATTTTTGTGATTTTTCTTGAGATATTTTTTGCCTCCCGCTATGAGGTGATGTAACTATATAACTTGAAGTTAGTTAAGTCTAGATGCAAAATTAACGGGACAATGAAAAAAGGCGCTGTTTTCAGCGAAAAAATACTTATGGAAAAAAATGAAGATCACATAATTCGGCATGGGTCTGTCAGTCGGGTTTTTCACTGGTTAATGGCGGCGTGTATTTTAATATTACTGGCGACGGGATTGCTTCCAGTGCTGGGGTTTAAATTTGAATGGGTTGAACCACACTGGATCGCCGGTATTGCCCTGACAATCGCTGTTTTAATTCATCTTTTTCGGTCGCTTTCGCCAAAAAAGTTAAAATCAATGTGGATTTCAGTGGCCGATATTCGTGAATTTATTGAAGGTCGTGGAAAAGTTTTGGGCGGTAAATATTCACTTGAACAGAAATTAATGCACCATGCGATTACAGTGTTCAGTCTTGTTTCGCTTGTTACAGGTTGGTTGCTGCTTTTAAAAATTGATACTCCGTTCTGGCAGCGTAATCCTTTTATTTTTCAGGCAGAAACCTGGGGAATAATTTATGTTTTCCATGGCCTCTCCACACTAATATTTGTCAGTTCGATTATGCTGCATATTTACTTTTCACTCAGACCGGAAAAGTCAATGTATCTGCGGTCTATGTTTAAAGGCTGGATTACGCGTGATGAATTTAACAAAAACCATGATCCGAACCGCTGGGATATTTAATTATTAATTTGAGTATTAGAAAGAATTAAGATGAGTGAACAAGGTAAAAGTAAACTCCGTACGTCAATTGATGCAATCGAGACAGGCTACGAATTTATGCTGGCCTATGCAGCGCAGGGGCGTGATTTTGAATATACCGGCGGTGGTGCCGGTCCATCAATCCGCGTTTATCTGGGCGGATTAAAAGACGGACTTGATTCAATTGCGGATGACTTTGAAGCAGAAGTTAAAGAAACCGTAAATAGCGGTGCGGAGCAGTTTAATCAGTTTATAGAAATACTTCGTGCCGATGCACAAAAGTCACTGACAGCTGTATCAATGGTTCTGTCCCTGCCTTCAATCGGGTCTCAGGTTGTTGATAATCTGAACGCATCCATTCATATTAGAGCAATGCTGACAGATTTATTTCTCATTGATGAGGCACTATCCTCATTAAAGCGTCAAGAATGATAATTTTGCCATATTTTTCAGTTTTATTTACGGCTGTGTTAACAGCAAGGAAAAGTTTAATGAATGTCGGTTCGCTTAAAATAGCGGCAGTAATGTTTTTTGCATTCAATCTGTTGTCATTCAGAAGCTTTGCACAGTCCGATGAAGAGGCTGAATTTTTTCAAAAATATCAGGCAATGGTCATTATTGAAGAGGCGAACCAACATTGTCCGCTGCTTTCAAGGCTGGAAGCAGAAGTGTTAAATGGCCAGATTGTATTTGCCAATTCTAATTTTTCAGGCAAGCTTGACCGGGTGGAAAAATTCAAGAAAGAAGCAAGAATTTATGCGCGCAGGGCATCCTGTAATTCACCCGAAATTATGGGGTTGATCGGGCTGGCCAGGCAGGAAGCAAGTGATTCAATGGTTAACCAGCTTCTGTTATCCCGTCAAATTCATCTGCTTGATCAGGAAACGGCAAAAAAGGGGGAAGCCGGACAAGGAATGCTGCTTGATTATTTAACCGATGTGGAGTGGGGGCTACTTGATAATCTGTATCTGGAAGTCAAGGATAACTATCTTTCCCAGGCAAGTCAGGAAGACTGGGATAAATATGAAGACTCATTAATTAAAGTTGCTGAAGAAAAGACAACGCAGAAGTTTCTATCCAATGAAAATCTGATAAAAACACGGCCAGCCAAAAGTATTGAAGCCATTCAGGCAACGGCAAATAACAATGAAATTTTCAATTATTATTTTTATCTGGATAAATCAGTAAGGGCCTTTGTTGAAGGAAGCAAAGCTGATGAAGACGGCTATCCTTACAGCCGCCCGGCAAATGATTTTACCAACTGGCTCGCTTATCGGCCGCGGGAAGAGGATGTTACATGGATGGTGTCCTATCCTGGTTGCGGCGGAAACTTTGAAGGAACGACCTGTATTCTGGTTGTCGGAGTAAACGGTGATTTAGGGGTTGTTCTGAACAGCGAAGTAGAGAACGTATCGTTGGAATTTAGAAACCCGGAAAATACGGAACTTGCGGGACAGAATAAAGCTGTGGAAGGGCCGATTGGCACCAACGAAAAAAATGAGGAAAACTATAACTATAATCTTGAACTTATGTCGAATTCGGCTGATAGGAAAGAGATTGTAGCAACAGAAAATTCAAATAATAAAAAGCTATTGTCACAGGTCGGAACAAAAGCACCGGCAAATGCCAGGCTTTATGTGTTTCCCGAAGGAAGTCTGAATTCCATCGAGCAATTAAGCAAAAATGATTTGCTGAAATTGACCATTACAACATCCGGTGGTAAGAAACAATCAAGCGTAATGCCGATGCAGAATTATCATCAGGCTAAAAACTGGGCGACCACCCTACAATGATTTAAACAGGAATAAGAGGTGTTAAGATGAAGCAATTTAAACTATTTATAATAATTCCGGTATTGTTTCTGATTAGCATCAATACTGCATTTTCTCAGGCAAAAACAGCTACAAAACATACAGTTATGGCAGACGGTCATCCTATGGCCGTCTGGGAAAAGTCGGTAGAAAATCCGAAAGGAATAATCCTGCTTCATCATGGCCGGACCTGGAGTTCAATTCCGGACTTTGATTTGCAGGTGGAAGGCGAGGACCTTTCGCTTATGGATGGTTTTAATGAGCGTGGGTACAGTGTCTGGGCCCTAGATGCCCGCGGATATGGCGGCACACCGCGTGATGATACTGGCTGGAATACACCAAACAGAGCAGCCAAGGATCTCTCAATTGTTCTAGACTGGCTTGTGAAAAGGACAGGACAGAAAATTAATGTCTGGGGCTGGTCTATGGGCTCAATGATCAGTCAGCTTACAGCGCAGCTATATCCCGAAAATTTTGCCAGTCTGACCCTGTTTGGTTATCCGGTTCGTTATGAAAATAAATATCCGGACGATATACAGAATGGTAAACCGCCTATGAAAGAAAATACAGCAGAAGCGGCAGCAAGTGATTTTATCACGCCTGGATCAATCAGCCAGAAAGCAATCGATGAATATGTCCGGGCCTCTCTTGAAGCGGATCCAGTCAGGGCTGACTGGCGTAATCAGGAACAGTATAATCAGTTTGACCCGAAAAAAGTATCAATGCCCGTGTTGCTGCTTCAGGGGGAGTTTGACCCACTGGCAGAAACAAAATCACATGCAAAGGCATTTTCGGAATTTCCAAATGCCAACAAGCAATGGGTTGTTTTAAAAGGCGGTGATCATGCGGCTCTTCTTGAAAAACCAAGAGCGCAATTGATTGATGCGTCAATCAATTTCATTGAATGGCTGAAAAAATAGACTTTACAGATATACAAGATAAAGCAGAAACAGACCAAGACCGACCCTGTAAAAAACAAACGGGGTCATGGATGATTTTTGCAGCCATTTCATCAGAAAAGTAATAGCAAGCAAAGCTGATATAAAGCTAAGGCCCGCCCCCCAGAGAAGTTCTGAAAGGGAGACGGCTGGTTGTTGATCGCCGGTAAAAAGTTCAATAAGCAGCAAGGTTGCTGCTGCAAGAATGGTTGGAATTGAAAGCAGCATGGAAAAGTGGGCGGCGGTGGTTCTGGAAAAACCAAGGGCCCGTGCGGCCGTCATGGTGATGCCGGAGCGACTTGTCCCGGGAATAAGCGCCAGCACCTGCGCCAGACCAATGATCAGGGCATGACCATATTTAAGACCGGAAAGATTAATTTTAACCGGTGATTTTGTATCATACCAGTAAAGCAGAATACCAAAAATGATGGATGTCCAGCCAATGACCTCCATGCATCTTAAATTATCAATCAGCCCAATCGCTGAAAAGAGCCCGCCAAATATAATAACCGGGACTGTGGCAAGGATAATCGCTAGCATCATGGTGCGTTCGGATCTGTTATAGTCTTTTTTCAGCAGAAGCATCTGAATGAAGGCATGTAAAAGCCGCCACACATCTTTGCGAAAATAAAGAATGACTGCCCCAAGGGTGCCAACATGAACGCCTACATCCATCATGACACCCTGATCGGGCCAGTCGGACAGAAGCGGAACCAATATAAGATGTCCAGATGAACTGATGGGCAAAAATTCGGTAATGCCCTGCACGATGGCAAGAACGATGATGTGTAGTAGGGTCAATATAAATTCCAGACAGGGTTAATTTTTTTGATTGTCATTCGGCGTCCACAACATCTTTATGTAGCAGCAAGGCAATTCGGGCAATTCGTTTCATCGAATTTGATGAAAGTGTCGAGCCGGAAATGCCATTAATCGGCTTATCAAGCGAATTATCACCGGTCAGTGCCGCATCATAATATTGTGAGCGGTAAGCGCGGCTCTGGACTTCATGGCCACGGCTTTCCCTGTAAATAAGCACGCTGATATCGACTATTTTGTCATCTTCAACAACGACACCGGCGGTAATGGGCATGGTCCGTGCGACACTTTCAAGAACCCATAGGGTCCTGCCCCCTTTGCGCCAGTATCGGTACCTTACCGGGGTTTTATCTGCCCCGTTAAGAACCTCATTAATATGATCACGGAGGTCACCGATGACCCACACTGTTGATTTTTTTGGTATTGCCCCGTCAAAGAAACTTTTTACATAATCATTCGTTCTGTTATAGACCCGTTCCGCCGGGTGGAATGTGTCTTGCGCATATACAGAAACTGCACTGAAAATCAAAACAGCGGCTATAATGTTAAGATATTTCATATTTTTTCCCATCACATTTAATCCGGACTTTTAACCGGAAGAGCGAATGATTTCCAATTAGGCTTTCGCATTAATATCAAAGGACGATAGCCGAGTAAAGAAACCAATTTTCCGGATTTTATTTAAGTCTTACTGATCAGGAAAATCAAGCGGATAACTTTTAATATTTGCTTTTCCGGATAGTTTTAATATGCTCACGTCTGCGGGCCATCAAATTTGCCTTTGGTCGCATTTATTTCTGTTTTAATGGATAAGAATGATAATGAATAATCGTAGACGGATGCTGAGAATTATGGCGCTGGGAACGGGTGTGCTGGCAACGCCATCTGGACTTTTTGCAAAAGAAACGCCCAAGCAGTTCTTTGAATGGCAGGGTAGGGCCATGGGTGCAGAAACGTCATTACAGTTATATTCTGATAATGAAAAGAAAGCAGAAGAAGTCATTACCGGCGCAAGATCATTAATCCGAAAATATGAAAAACTTTTCAGTCTTTATGATCGGGAGTCACAAATATCCAAATTAAATAAGACTGGCAGACTGGATAACCCGGACGGGGAATTTATGGATCTGTTAAAACAGTCGGTTCAATTTTATCAGGTGACAAACGGCGCATTTGATATTTCAATTCAGCCACTCTGGACATTATATAAAAATTATTTTGGTAAGCCGGAAGGCGAAAGTCTTGATATTGAGATAAAAGCAACTTTATCAAAAATCGGCACAGAAAAAATAGATATTCAGGACAATACTGTCGTATTTAAAGAACAGGGAATGGGGCTTAGCTTTAACGGCATAGCTCAGGGATATATTACCGATAAAGTGACCGAATATCTTAAGAAAAATGGTTTTGACAATATACTTGTCGATATTGGGGAATACAGGGCTGGTGGACCGCAAAATGATGGTTCACCCTGGCGAATTGGACTGCTTGATCCATTTGATGCAGTTTCCATTGCTGATGTAATAGAAATTAAATCAGGTGCCGTTGCCACATCGGGGGGGTATGGTGATCAGTTTGATGCTTCCGGCAATTATCATCATTTGTTTGATCCACACACCGGCAAAAGCAGTGGGATATATGCTTCCGTAACGGTCACATCATTGGATGCGACAACGGCAGACGCGCTTTCGACAGCGTTTTCCTGTATGTCACCTTCAGACATAAAAGCTGTTCTGATGCAAATTAATGGCAGCAGTGCGCGGCTTACTCATAATGACGGCACCATTACTGTCCTCTGAAATCCGAAATCACAGCACTCTCGTCCGATTTCGCTCTAAACTGTTACGATTTATGCTATAATCTGCCGAAATATTGCAGGTTTTATAAGTTCTGCTACGTATAAGAAGAAAATATCAGGGGAATGAAATGGGGTTTGATGAAAAAAGCGGGGACCAGAAAAATTCTTTTTTAAGTGTTTTTGAAAAGGAAGGGGCCGCATTTGTGTGGTCATTTCTATATTTCTTTTCGCTGCTCACCGCTTATTTTATATTGCGTCCGATCCGTGATGCCATGGGCATTGCTGGCGGGACCGGCTCGCTGGCTTATCTTTTTTCCTATACATTTCTAGTGATGCTGGCCGTTATGCCCATTTATGGGGCACTGGTAGCACGCTTTCCGCGTCGTAAGCTAATTCCTTATATCTATTTATTTTTTATCTTTAATCTTGTGCTGTTCTGGTATTTATTCATTCAGGAAATAAGACTGGATATCGTGGCAAAGGTCTTTTTTGTCTGGCTCAGCGTCTTTAATGTTTTTGTCGTATCAATCTTCTGGAGCTTTATGGTTGATATCTTTAAGGCGGGAGATTCCAAAAAACTGTTTGGCATGATTGCCTCCGGTGGAACGATTGGCAGTATTTTAGGGCCGTTACTTGTCACTTTTTTGATCGATGAATTTGGAATTGAAAATCTGTTGCTGGTCTCTGCAGCAGTTCTTGTTTTTTCAATATTCTGTGTTTTAAGACTTATTCAGCTGAGAAGTGGAAGTCTTGCAGAACAGAAAAATGGACAGGAGCAGAACACAAATGAAAAGGCCATAGGCGGTGGAGCGCTGGCAGGATTTACAGAAATTCTGACATCCCGCTATCTTATGGGGATAAGCCTTTTGGTTTTTTTGTTATCACTAACGGCGACTTTTGCCTATTTCCAGCAGGGGGCATTGATTTATGATGCCTATACGGATACGGCAGAACGGGTTAAAATATTTGCACTGATTGAACGGTATGTATCCATCGGTGCTTTGATATTCCAGGTTTTTATTTCGGGTCCTGTGCTTTCAAAATATGGCGTTAAAGTTGGGATAATCGTTCTGCCTGTCCTGACCATCATTGGGTTTTCGCTTCTGGCCCTGTCGCCGGTTATTGGTGTCTTTATTGTGTTTCAGACAATAAGACGGGCCACGGAATATGGTATGTTTGTCCCGTCACGTGAAAACCTGTTCAGCATAGTCAGCCGGGAACAAAAATATAAAGCCAAAAATTTCATCGATACCGCCGTTTTCAGGGGCGGTGATGTGGTCAACGGCTGGATCTATACAGGACTTAGTTCAGCAATCGGTTTATCCATCGGCGCCATTGCCATGATCGGTGTGCCACTTGCGGCTATATGGGCCATGCTGGCCTGGAGACTGGGACGGCACCATGAAAAGGAAACAGAAATTAAACCTTAAGGGGTGGGAAACTTATTAAACTGTTAAAAATATTGGGAGATATAAATGAACCATAAAGACCTAACGAGAAAAGAGTTTTTAAAATTAAGCGGGGCAGCTGTCGGAAGCGGCCTGCTGGCAGGCATGGGCCTTGGCAGAAGTGCTAATGCACAGGCGAATGAATTACTGCACCGCACCATCCATTCCACCGGTGAAAAAATACCGGCGGTTGGTCTTGGAACCGCGCTTGAATTTGGCGATTTAAGTGCAGATTTCAGTAAAAGAAAAGGCGCCATCGAAGCCCTGTTCCGTGAAGGGGGAACGGTGATTGACACGTCCCCGACCTATGCCGATGCTGAAAAAATAGTTGGTCGTGCCCTTGATGAACTTGGCGCTCGGGATAAATGTTTTCTGGCAACAAAAACCAGTATTTCTGGAAAGCAGGCCGGTATTGATCAGAACACCCAGTCCTTTGAAGATTTAAGAACCAACAGATTTGATCTGTTGCAGGTTCATAACCTACGTGATACCGAGGCCCATCTTGAAACAATTTATGGCCTTAAGGATGAGGGAAAAGTTCGCTATGCGGGGATCACTCATTTCAGGGAAAGTCAGAATGATGAAGCAGTGAAAGTGATTGAAACGCATAAGCTGGATTTCATGCAGTGCCAGTATAATCTGCTTGACCGATCAATTGAGGACCGTGTGCTTCCGGCCGCGCGTGAGCAGGGGGTAGCGGTCATGATCAATGTGCCATTTGCACGGGGTCGTTTGTTCGGGCCAACAGCCGGGAAAGGGCTGGCCATACCGGACTGGGCTAAAGAATTCGGTGTGGATAGCTGGGGCAAATTTTTCCTGAAATTTATTTTGGGCCATCCGGATATTACAGTCATCATTCCGGGCACGATAAATGATTATCATGTGGTTGATAATATTGGTGCCCTAAAAGGACGCCTTCCGACAGAAGCCGAACGTAAAAGAATGGTCAGTTTTATCGAAGACCTATAATTACGCTTTTCACAGGGCAGAAATAACACTATCTTCAGTTAAAGGCACAGCAGATCACTGTGCCTTTAATTATTATAAGACGTCAGACAAGGTTTTTAATGATGAGCGATAAACCGAAACTTTCATTATTTCTGGAAAATAATAGAGCCAGAAAAAATAATGAAGCCGCTTATATTTATGAAAACCCTATTGAGTTGATTGTCGCCAACCATCCTACAGAAATTGAAAATGCATTTGAACGGATTAAGCAATACCTGAAACAAAATTTTCATGTTGCGGGCTGGATCAGCTATGAAGCGGGTCTTTATATTGAAAAAAAACTAAGATCAAGGTTACCGGAAAATCTTAAAACACCCCTAATCTATATGGGTGTATATAAGAGCCGGAAAAAACTGGATGACCGGGATGCTGACTATTACTGGCAAACATATAAAGATGAAAATGGTTATGATATTGCCAATCTGCATTTAAGCCGGAGCCGTGAAAATTATCAGAAATCATTTGATCAGATCCGGAAATATTTAAATGCCGGAGACATTTATCAGGTCAATTTTACGCAAAAGGCCGAATTTGATTTTAAGGGGGATGCGAGAGCGCTTTATGCAACATTACGGGACGCACAGGCAGCTGAATATGCGGCCTTTATTGAAAGTGATATTTTGAGCGTTCTTTCCTTAAGCCCGGAACTGTTTATCAGAAAGAATGGGGGTAAACTGACCGCGAAACCGATGAAGGGAACCCATCGACGCGGACGCACAACTGAAGAGGATATAGACTTTTCAGAAGCTCTTAAAAGCAGCGAAAAAGAACGGGCGGAAAATTTAATGATCGTTGATCTGCTACGTAATGATCTTTCGAAATTTGCTGACAAGGGGTCAGTTGAGGTTGCTAAGCTTTTTGAGGTTGAGAAATACAGAACCCTTTTTACCATGACATCAACGGTCGAAGCGACAGTCGGTCCTGAGGTTTCGGCCCTTGACGTCATGACGTCAATTTTTCCATGCGGATCTGTGACCGGCGCACCAAAAATCAGGGCGCAGGAAATCATTAGTGAACTGGAAGACGGGGAAAGGGGAATTTACACAGGCGCCATCGGTTATTTTACGCCGGATAATGATATGTGTTTCAGCGTGCCGATCAGAACAGTTACGCTTGATAATAATGGCAGAGGAGAGCTTGGGATCGGCGGTGCAATCGTTGCCGATTCAGTGGCGCAATCGGAATATGACGAATGTTTGCTCAAAGCACAGTTTCTTACACATGATTATCCGTCCTTTGCGCTGATTGAAACAATGTCCTGGTCGGCTAAAGATGGATTTGGATTTTTATCAGAACATCTTCAAAGGCTTCATAGCTCGGCCAGTTATTTTTCTTTTTCATTTGATCCGGATGAAGCGGCTGCTTCGCTTAAAGAACACTGTGAATATATTTCCAATGCCCCGGATCAAAAATATAAAGTCCGCCTGCTACTTGCAAAATCCGGCACGATTTCCATCACATCGGAAAAGATAAAAATGATGGCAGATAATGTGGTGGCAACAGCTAAATTATCAGACCTGGTTATTGATAGCCAGGACCCTATTAGGTTTCATAAAACGACCCTACGAGGGCAATATGTATCGGAATATAATAAACACCATAAGGAACACGGTTGTTTTGATGTGATATTTACCAATGAGCGTGGTGAAGTAACAGAAGGCAGCTATACCAACATATTTATTGAAAAAGACGGTATATTTTTTACACCACCGGTTCAATGTGGTTTGTTAAGCGGTATATTAAGACATTCCCTACTAAAGTCAGATCCAAAGAAATATCAGGAAAAGATCTTATTTCCCAGTGACTTAACGGATGCAGATCATGTTTATTTATGCAATTCTGTTCGTGGCATGATTGCCGTTAAAATGACCTGAAGAGGGGCAAAATTTCATAAAATTATCTCGAAATTAATTAAATGTTTAACAATTAAATGTTTATTTTCAATGGGTTAATACCTTAATCATCCTTAACTATTTTACGATTTATTAAGATATATCAGGCATTATGCATTGGATGGGTGGTTTGGGCGAGTCTGTATATTCTCGCAATTTACCACATTTTAGTTAATTTGAACCGGGGTAAGATAAATGCGTGTATTAGCGGTAACATCTCAAAAAGGCGGGTCAGGAAAAACGACCTTAAGCGGACATTTGGCCGTGCAGGCAGAACTTTCTGGTGCCGGACCAGTTGTTTTGGTTGATACTGATCCGCAAGGCAGTTTGACAGCATGGTGGAATGAGCGTGAAGCGCCAACACCGGCCTTTGCCCAGACAAATGTTTCAAGGCTTCTTTCAGATCTGGATCAGCTGCGTGAGCAGGGCTTTAAACTGGCCATCATTGATACGCCACCGGCCATTACACTGGCTATTCAGAGTGTTATTGCCGTTTCCGACCTTATTATTATCCCGACCCGCCCGAGCCCGCATGACTTGCGCGCAGCGGGGGCGACAGTCGAACTAGCAGATAGAAGCGATAAGCCATTTATGTTTGTGCTTAACGCGGCCACTCCGAGAGCAAGAATTACCAGCGATGCGGCCATTGCCCTTTCGCAGCATGGAACAGTTTCGCCCGCCACTATTCACCAGAGAACGGATTTCGCATCAAGTATGATTGATGGCAGAACGGTTATGGAAATCAATCCGGACTCTAGGTCCTCCAAAGAGATAGCTGATTTATGGGAATATGTGAGCGACCGTCTTGAAAAGAATTTCAGAAGGATCGTGTTTCAGCATCAGGCGCAGCAGTTAAGACGCACACCGGTTCAGAATACAGGGTTTGGTCGCCGTCAGGCCGAAGGTTAAAAGAGGGTAGAGTTATGAGTTCAGTAAAAAAAGAAGCTAGACTTTCAGGATTACTCCTGGCGAGAAAAGGGACTGCCATACCGGCACATACGGATCATCGCCTGACGATACAGGCTTTAAATCCGGTTCAGCATCACCGCGTATTGTCCCATCCGACAGAAGATTTTTATACTGAAGAAGCTGATAGCAGCAAATTTGCTGAAGCGGTAAAGGAAATCAATAACGTCAAGAAAAGACAATATAATAATGTTGATTTTGATGAAGATGCGGCACCAAAAGCGTCAAAGGTGATAGCAAGAACCAATACCGGTCAGCAATCAGTTAAAATGAAAAATGACGAAGTTCCAGCCAGTCGTAAGGATGTAAGCGCTAAAAGGATTGCTATGACACTTCGCATGGAACAGGAAGATCATCTTAAACTCAGAATTTATGCGGCACATTCAAGAAAAAGCTGTCAGGAAATAATTTCTGCTGCTCTTGAAATGTATCTTAATGAAGACAAAAAAGTATGTGATTTGGGCGAGTGTAGTTGTCTTACGAATTAAAGAAAAAGAATGACAGATAAAGTCGAATGGAATTGAAAATGACACAACTCAACGAAGACAGAAAATTGACTGTAAGTATGAAGCAGAGGATCAAATATGATTCTCTTCTTGCTGTTGGATTAACGTTTTTGGTAACAGCGTGTTCCAGTGGAAATATAAATAATCAGGCCACAGCTGTTTATAAGCAAAGCGATAGTGAAACCCGTATGGAAGCGGTAGAGGCTGGTGTCGTAGATAACAGCTTTCTTGCCCTTGCCAATGAAATGGCCGAACAGGGTGATTATAACGCAGCAATTCCTCTTTATCGTCGCGCTCATAGCTATGAAAGCTCAAACATAGAACCGTTGATCGGATTAGGTGAAAGCCTGGCAGCGATCGGTCAGTATAATGAAGCCAATGAGACCTTCCAGAAAGCACTTGGCAAAAATGGCCAGAATATCAGAGCTCTTAAAGGTTTAGGATCCAGCTATCTTGCGCTTAACCGCCCAACACGCGCCTTGCCATTCTTGCAACAGGCAGTACGCGTCAACCCGCGTGATGTGGACGCGATGAGTTCTCTGGCCCTTGCCCTGGATATGCAGGGCCACCGTGCAGCTTCACTTGAAGTCTATAAAGACGGGCTTGCGGTTGATCCTGATAATCTGAAACTTCTGAATAACTATGGGTTATCGCTTGCATTGCAGTCACGCTACGACGAAGCGATTAACATTCTGAAACAGGCCGCACAACATAAGGATGCGGGTGCTGCAAACCGTCAGAATTTGGCGATGGCTTATGCACTTTCTGGAAATGAAATTATGTCTTCTCGACTTCTTTCCATTGACAGTGGACCTGATATTGCTGCTGAAAACCTCCATTATTATCGGATGCTGAGCAATCTTCCTACGGATGACCGGTTTGATTCAGTACTTAATCAGTCTCCAAGTGATATGACCGATAAGACCAAAGCGGCAAACGAAGTTTATAATGACGACGATAATCAGCTGACCAAAGCCATTACGGTTGCACGGCTGACAGAAGTGCCACCGGAACCTGTTGCTGTTGTTGAACCGGAGCCGGAACCAGCAGTGGTTGAGCAGGCAGCAGACGATGATGGTGTTCCCGCCCTTTTAGGCCCTGAAGGATGGGCATTACAGATTGCAGCTTACCGGACAAAAGAAGAGTTGCGCCCGGGCTGGGAAAAACTGAAAGCAAAATATTTTGACATTATCGGTGGGCTGGAACCACGCCGTTCAGAAATTGATTTCGGTAATCGTGATACGCAGCCAACCGGATATTTTTATCGTCTGAATGCTGGCCCGCTTACCAGCTATGAGGAAGCCCGTGATGCCTGTAAGAAAATACAGGAACTGGGTACTGATTGCTGGGTTCGTCCACCTGAGGTTACCGAAGGTGAAATTCCTGAATCTGAAAAAGATAAAAAACTGGCAGAGCAGTTTAAATACAGGGATGAACTCCCGCCCCAGCAGGATGATGGGGAAACGCTTTAAATTCCAGCTTGATAGATTTAATGAACACTCCGTAATGTCATTACGGAGTGTTTTTTTATGCGGCTTTGTTCGTGCTGGCTGCTGAAGTCAGAATGGCATATATTGCATCGGCACTATCAGTGCCGCGCAATTTTTCACAAACAGACTGGTCGCGAAGTACGCGTGAGACCTTAGCGAGGGCTTTCAGGTGGTCGGCTCCTGCCTGTTCAGGAACAAGCAGGAGAAAGACAAGATCAACCGGCTGATCGTCAAGGGCGTCAAAATTTACCGGTTTTTCCAGTTTGGCAAAAATTCCGATAATTTGGTCAAGATCCGGAAAGCGGCCATGCGGGATGGCGACACCGTGCCCGACACCTGTAGAACCAAGTCGCTCTCGTTCCATAAGAACGTTGGCGATCTCATAAACTGGTTTGCCGATTTTATCTTTTGCAATATTCCCAAGTTCCTGCAACAATTGTTTTTTGCTGGATGCTTTCAGATTAGGAAATATCCGGTCCAAATTAATCAAATTTGAAATGTCCATTAAGATTAAGGTCTCTTATTATTTTTATTATGATAATTTAGGATCAATCCATCCAATATTGCCGTCCGGTCTTCTATAGACGACATTGATGCCGCCATGACCGCTGTTACGGAACATTAATGTCTGAAGGTCACCAAGGTCAAGTCTCATAACAGCATCACTTACTGTAACTTCCGGAATTTCCATATCCATTTCGGCGACAATAACCGGCATGCTGTCTTCTTCTTCGAGTTCTTTATTTTCAGAGACATCAAACACATTATAGCTCGCTTTATAGACCGCATTCATTTCTTCCTTGGCTTTACTGCGTTCTTTATGGTGATTTGTAATACGTCTTTTATAACGGCGTAAACGGGTTTCCAATTTGTCAGCAGCAGTGTCAAAAGCGGCGTATATTTCCGTTTCTTCTGCACTAGACTGCAGATAAATACCGTGACCGATATGGATTTTACAATCCGCACGGAATAAATGAGCATTTTTAGAAAGGGTCACATCCCCTTCAATTGAATGACTGAAATATTTTTTTACACTGCCTTCAAGCCGTGATTGAACATGTTCCTGCAATGAAGCGCCAACATCAAGTTGTTTTCCAGTAACCGTAATTCTCATTTTAATTCTTATCCTATCTCAGATAGCTTAAATATTGAACGTGCTGATGACAGCACCGATATTAAGGTCGCGGAACTTAGTGATATGTGACCTGTCTGTCAAGCTTTCACGAAATACCCGCATATTTAATATATCATATTTACCTATGATTATTGTTGTTTCCAGTCCGGTTGAGAAAAAACGCTATCTGTAAATTCTTTCTCTTGGCTTAAAATTAAAGGACCGGATTCTTCATTCTTCTTCTAATAATTGAAGACGGGATTTCTAGGGATTCTCTGTATTTTGCCACGGTTCTCCTTGCAATATCAATGCCTTCGCCCCTAATAATCTCTACGAGTTTATCATCCGATAAAATTTTCTTAGGGTCTTCGTCATCGATCAGTTGTTTAATTTTATATTTAATGGATTTGGATGAATACTGATTATCACTGTCCAGTGATCCGATCGCGTTGGTGAAGAAGAATTTCATTTCAAAAATCCCTCTTGGTGTCGAGATATACTTGTTGGCTGTAACCCGACTCACTGTACTTTCATGCATTTCAATCGCATCGGCAATCGTTTTCAAATTGATCGGTGCAAGATACTGGATGCCATCATCCAGGAATTTCTTTTGCAGCTTAACCAGCTCACTGGATACTTTAAGGATGGTCCGTGCTCTTTGATCCAGGGCCCTGACGAGCCAGTTAGCCTTTGCAACGCATTCGTCAATATACTCTTTGTCTTTTTTGCTGGTTGCTTTTTCACCTATTTCATTCAGGTAACGATTATTCATTAAGACTTTTGGCAGACTGTCATTATTAAGTTCTACCGCCCAGGTGCCCTTGGGGGTCTTTTTGACATAAACATCCGGGACAACCGTATAGACAATATCTTCACCATATTCGAGGCCGGGCTTAGGATTTAACGCTTTGATTTCCTCGACCATATCAAGAAAGTCTTCCTTGCTAACCCTACAAAGTCTTCTCAGTTCATTAAATTTACGGTCGCCCAGCATTTCAAGATTATCAAGAAAAATGGCCATGGCCGGATCATATCGATCAGCCTGGATTTGTTGGATTTTAAGGCATTCGCCAAGGCTTCTGGCAAAGACACCAAGCGGTTCCATAGTCTGGGCAATTTCAAAGATGCGATTGACGTCCTCAACACTGCATCCACAGCGATCGGCAATCAGGGTTGTCTCTTCATTAATATAACCGGCTTCATCCATCAGCCCGATAAGATACTGGATAATAACCTTTTCATAGGGCTGTGCCTGTAAAAGAGCGAGTTGATCTTCAAGATGGGCTTTAAGTGAAAGAACGGTGGATTGTTTTTGTTCAGCAGAACTTTCGGTAAAATCAAAACTTCCGACACCACCTGTGATCATATTACTGCCATTTAGACCCAGATTTTCATTAGGCATTGTACCAATATTATCAGAAAAACTGTTATCGTCATACAGTTCGCTATAATCAGTATCCAGTGGTGAATCGTCCTGTGTATTAACCTGGGTTGTTTCATTCAAATAATCGTCAGATGACTTTTGTGATATATCTATTTCGGAGCTGTTTTTTTCATCATTGCGCTCACTATCGCCATTATTGGCTGATCTGCGATCATCTTCGCCGTCGGAATTTTCGCCATATTCCAGTAGAGGATTTTGTGCGACTTCCTCAGCGACAAATTCAACAAGTTCAGCGCTTGAAAGCTGCAGCATTTTGATAGCCTGCTGCAGCTGCGGTGTCAGCACCAGAGATTGAGATTGTTTTATGTCAAGGCGAGGCGTTAATGCCATTTATACTTTTCCCATTACAAACTGAAATTTTCACCAAGATATACGCGTTTCACATCTTCGTTCTCTACAATTTCCTCCGGTGTTCCGGACATGAGAACCTGTCCGTCATGAATAATATAGGCACGGTCAATAATATCGAGAGTTTCTCTGACGTTATGATCTGTAATCAAAACGCCGATATCCCTGTCTTTCAGGTGAGAGACAAGATTTCGGATATCGGCAATGGCAATAGGGTCAATACCGGCAAATGGTTCATCAAGCAGCATATATGATGGACCTGATGCAAGGGCACGGGCTATCTCGGCTCTTCTGCGTTCACCGCCGGAAAGGGCCAGTGCAGGGGATTGTCTTATATGCTGAATGGCAAATTCATCAAGCAGGCTTTCAAGGGCTTCGGCCCGTTTGGTCGGATTGTGCTCACAGATTTCCAGGACGGACCAGATATTTTCTTCTACGGTCATACCACGAAAAATAGATGATTCCTGCGGAAGGTAGCCAATGCCAAGCCGGGCGCGTCTGTACATTGGCATATGTGTAATATCATGACCGTCAAGAAGAATTCGGCCACTGTCCGGCTTAACCAACCCTACCATAGTGTAGAAGCTTGTCGTTTTCCCGGCACCATTAGGGCCCAGAAGGCCGATCACTTCCCCTTTTTTGATCTGCATGGAAATACCGCGAAGAACTGTTTTTTTTCGGTATTTTTTCTCTACCGCGTCAACAACAAGTCCTTCATCTAATGAGGTTGGATGATGATCCGTTGGTGAGAGCTGTATTATTTTTTCCATCTTTTTATTTTACTCTAAAAGTGATTAACAATAAGTAATTTTTTTCTCGTTATTTCTATTACTATCAATCGCTTACTTGTTAGTTTTTTGGTGGTGTAAATTGTCCGGTTACGCGGTCTGGGCTTCCCTCTACACGTCCACCATCCATTGTTATTTGTCCTGTGGTCAGATTGACCTGCAGGCGGGGACTTTTAATTTGTCCGTCCGAATTATTAAATTCTACATTGCCACCAAGTGTAATGATTTTTTCCGTGAAGTCATAAACACCCCATGTGCTTTTTATGGTTTCAGTTGGTGATGTCAGTGTCACATTGCCGGATGCATCAAGTCTTGAAATCGACGATGAATTATTTTCATCACGCTCTCCCTGATAAAATACGGTGATACGGTCGGACACCAGTGACATATCATCCTGGGTGACCACAACATTGCCGCTAAAAAGAGCAATATTTTCCTTTTGTTTGACTTCAAGCCTGTCGGCACTGATATCAACAGGGTTTTCTACCTCGTGATTTTTTAAGGATGATATCTGCGCCTGAGCAGACATACATAAGCAACTGAAAGCGAGCAAATTAATGCTGACAATATTTCTGAGGCCGATCAATTATTTATTCCTTTTGTGTTTGTTTGTTCGTTCGATGCAAAAATATTCATAGGTTTATTCGGATCGAAACTGATTTTTACATTTCCGCTTAAGGTAATGACCTCATCCTGAATATCCGCTTTAAAGTTATTTGCATTAAAATGACCGAATGGAGCAATGCCGGATACGCCGTTCCGACCAGATGCAATTTTATCCCCAATCAGAAAAGTCGCTTCTGTCGCACGAAGCTGGAACCCTGTTTCAGAGGTAATGGTTATTTCACCGCCAAGATCCATAATCTGGGTTCCGGTGTTCAGCGTTCCATTCTGAGCAAGTATTTCGATACCTTCACCGGAAGGGAGTGACATCTGCGCATCCAGGTTCGTAAAGAAATAATTGGTTTCACCATTTTCTTCACGTGTTGCGGATTCTGCTGAAATGTTTACAGGGTTGTTATGGCTGTCAATATCAACATAACTTGGTTTAATCAGTTTTGCTTTTTCATCACGTTCCGGCAGTTTGTCAATGGCCAGTGTAAAGCTGTTTTCACGGGAAGCCAGAATAGGAAAAAGAACAAGACACAGAAATGCGAGCAACGTTAGGATCGGGATCATTTTCTTCAGCTGACTGGCACGATTGATCTGACGTTCATTTTCATCGAACGTCACATTTTCGTGTGTTTCTAAATAATGATCAGGCTGTGTATTCACTATATTTATTTCCAATATTGCTTCCATAACCCATTAGATATCACCTTGCTAAAATGCAAACGTGGCAAAATAATGAAATAGCCTATGACTATAGTTTAAATGTAGTGCTTTCGCATGAATGCTTCAAGTTAAAAGGCACGATTTTTGCATGGAAATTTTAGCTATGAGCAAAAATATCAGTTTCCTGCCAGCCGGCAAGATCAAGTTCACATCGAGTCGGTAAAAAATCGAAACATTTCTGAGCAAGACTGGCCCGTCCGCTGCTATCCAGCATGTTGTTTAAAATATTCATTAGATCATGCAGGTGATAAACATCTGTCGCCGCATATTCAAGCTGTGCCTGGCTTAGTTCAGTACTTCCCCAATTGGAACTTTGCTGCTTTTTGGAAATATCAATATTCAAAAGTTCATTCAGTAAATCTTTAAGGCCATGACGGTCAGTATAGGTGCGGACAAGTTTAGAGGCAATTTTTGTACAATAAATGGGCGCGACATCTGCATTAAGATATTTTTTCAGAACAGCAACATCAAAACGTGCAAAATGGAAAATTTTTATAATATCAGGATTTTCAAGCAGTTTTTTCAAATTTGGTGCTTCGGTCTGCCCATCGGCAATCTGTATGATATGGGCATTGCCATCCCCCGCTGAAAGCTGAACAAGGCAAAGTCTGTCACGATTGGGATTAAGGCCCATGGTTTCAGTATCGATGGCAACTGAGCCAGAAAATTTAACGTTGTCGTTAAGATCACCTTTATGGAAAGTTATAGTCATTCTTTATCCCGTATTTTTATGAACTTCCTATTTATAACGCATTCACAATAATTTAGAAATAAATAGTTGAACAGCGCAGGATCATTGCTAATCGGATTGATTTGGAAAATGTCTTCTTCTATACTCTGCCGACATAAACCCATGGGAGAGACTAATGAAATTAAAAAAAGGAATTGGCGCCGTATTAACGGGCCTTGTTATGGTAGCGACATCATCGATGTCTACTTCAGCACAACAGGTATCTGAAGGAACGCAGGCAGTCCCGCCACTGTTTGCGGGGCAAACAAGAGCGCCTCTCGCCAGTAAAAGTGCTCCATTTGTTGTCAGCGATTTTGTTGCCGGATTAAATCACCCATGGGCAATGGCCCATATGCCAAACGGCAAAATGATTGTTACAGAGGTACCAGGAAGACTGAGAATTATAACACCTGATGGAAAAGTTTCAAAACCGGTAACCGGCATGCCTGCTGTTCGTGCCTGGGGATCACGAGGATTAAATGAAATAATCCTTGATCCAGATTTTGCAAATAATCGTATGATTTATTTCAGCTATCTGGCGGCACCCGACGGGGTTAAAAGTGACAATTCCGATGCGGCCTATAAAAAATTTGCGGAAGAATGGCAAGCCTGGAATAAGCTTTCCAGAGAAGAGCAGTCAGCAAATCCATGGGGGATATGGCGCGTTGCTAGTGCAAAGCTTTCTGCTGATGAAAAAAGTATTTCTGACCTTAAAGTGCTGATTGAAACAACGCCAAGTCGTATGATGTTTGATGATAGTGGTAAACTTCTTATTTCCACTCAGAGGAAAAGCCCGATGGGCGAACCCAACCTGAAAAGCACTTTTGGTATGATCCTGCGACTTAACAAGGATGGATCAGTGCCAAATGATAATCCGTTCGTTGGTAATCCTGATGTCAATGACATGGCTTATGCAATTGGTCTGCGCAACACTATGGGACTGGCTAAAAACCCCGAGACAGGGGATATTTGGGCCGGGGATATGGGGGGCGATGGCGGTGATGAAATCAACGTCGTCTGTGCGGGCTGTGATTATGGCTGGCCTTATGTTTCCTATGGTCGTATGGGTGGAACAAAACCTGTGGGTACCGGTTATACGACAAAGCCAGGAACAGTTCAGCCTATTTATTACTGGAGCCCCGTCGCTATAGCGCAGTCATCGATGATTTTTTATACCGGTGATATGTTCCCGGAGTGGAAAGGAAACCTGCTTCTGACAGGCTTATCATCAATGCATTTGGCAAGGCTGGTTCTGGCTGGTGATCATATCATCGGCGAAGAAAGACTGCTTGATGAACCTGGCCACAGATTACGTCATGTAAGCGAAGGCCCTGACGGTGCAGTATATGTCATTCAGGATATGCCAAATCCAAAAATTCTGAAGCTGACAGCACCCAAGCCGGCAAATAACTAGGCAATAAGTAATATTGTAAAAAATTTAAACACCCCGTGAGCCAGACTTATGGGGTGTTTTTTATATTCTTGAGATAGCCGAATATTTTTTATTGGCAAGACCAATATATTACGAGTAAGCTAAATTTAAAAATACAGCATAAATAAAAGGGGATGGGAGATGAGGCTGACAGGAGTCGATATCGGCATTTTTGTAGCCTATGTGGTTGGGCTTATCCTGATCGCTAGTCTGGTTTCGCGTGAAAAGGCGGGACATGAAAAAGATACCAAAGATTATTTTCTGGCCGGAAATACGCTGACTTGGTGGGCGATCGGTGCTTCGCTTATTGCTGCCAACATTTCAGCGGAACAAATCATTGGAATGTCCGGTTCCGGTTATGCCGTTGGACTGGGAATCGCCTCCTATGAATGGATTGCGGCAATTATTCTGATGATTGTGGGAAAATATTTTCTGCCGATCTTTTTAAAATATGGCATCTATACCATGCCACAATATCTGGAAAAGCGATATAACCATAATGTGAGACTGGTGCTCGCCATATTCTGGATTGGGGTCTATATTTTCGTTAACCTGACATCGGTACTGTGGCTTGGCGCTCTCGCCATTAATACGGTAGCCGGCGTTGATCTTGTATATGGTCTTGTTTTTCTTGGTGCATTTGCCGCGGCATATTCCTTATATGGCGGGCTAAAGGCCGTTGCCTTTACCGATATTATTCAGGTCGTGCTTCTGATCATCGGCGGTCTTTATCTGTCCTATCTTACTCTGAATATGATCAGTGATGGGGACGGGGTGATTTCAGGGTTTATAACCCTGACAGAAAAGGCACCGGAAAAGTTTGATATGATCCTGTCGCCGGATAATCCGTATTATAAAGATCTTCCCGGCATTACCGCATTGATCGGCGCCGTCTGGGTTCTGCATTTTGCCTATTGGGGATTTAACCAATATATTATTCAGCGGGCTCTAGCGGCCAAAAGCATTCAGGAGGCACAAAAAGGGATTGCTTTTGCTGCCATTCTTAAACTCATCACGCCGATTATAGTGGTGCTTCCCGGCATTGCTGCTGTCGTTATAAAACCGGGACTTGAGACGCCTGATCAGGCCTATCCCCAGCTGATGACATTAATGCCTCCAGGGATGATGGGACTTGTTTTTGCGGCACTGGTGGCGGCGATTGTTTCATCGCTCGGTTCAATGACCAATAGTATATCGACCATCTTTACGATGGATATCTATAGTTATTATAAGCCAGGAAAAACTCAGCATCATTATGTAAAAGTGGGCCGAATTGTCAGCTTTTCATCGCTTATTATCGCTATGATCTGTGCCAAGCCGCTTCTGGGTAATTTTGATCAGGCCTTTCAGTATATACAGGAATTTACCAGCTTCTTTACCCCCGGGATTGTCATCATCTTTTTCCTCGGTATGTTCTGGAGCAGGATGACACCAACGGCGGCTCTTGCAGCAGCAATCGGCTCATTTGTCACATCGCTTGGTTTTAAAATTTTCTGGCCTTCTTTGCCGTTTCTTGATCGGATGAATTTTATTTTTGTGATTTGTCTCGCTCTTGCCGTAGGAACTTCCCTTCTGGTCAAAGAGGAAAGTGTGCATGTTCATAAAATTGAAAAGGCGGATTTCCATACGACAACGGGCTATAATCTTGTTGCGCTCGCAATTTTCATGGTATTGACAGCCATATACTATACCTGGTGGTAAGGGCCTTTCGAATTTTTGGACTTAGGAATAATAGATGTTGAATAAGATTGTGTAACCGATTACATTTTTGAATATTGAATTAGTAAAGCGCAAAAAATATGCTTGATATTGTTATATTTGGTGGAATGGGTGACCTTGCATTAAGAAAGTTGCTACCGTCACTTTATTATCTTTTTAGAGACGGAAAAAGGGAGCAATGCCGCCTATTATGCGTTTCCCGATCGCCGCTAGAAAGAGATGCATTTTTAAAACAGGTAAAAGAAAAACTCGAACAGTTTGTCGGTGCCGATTTTAATGAACAGGGCTGGAAGAAATTCAAATCAATCCTTTCCTATATGGATATTGAACTTTCGGGGCAAGATGGTTGGGAAAAACTGGTTGATTTTATTAATTTAAAAGATAACAACTGCAAAAGGGATATTATTTATTATTTATCTGTAACACCATCGCTTTTTGCACCGATCTGCAGACAGCTTGGCAGAAAGGAATTAAATCCTGACTGTTCCCGGGTGGTGGTGGAAAAACCGCTTGGGGAAGATTATGAAAGCGCCAAAGAAATTAATGCTATTCTGGCATCATGTTTCAATGAGTGTCAGATTTACAGAATAGATCATTATCTTGGCAAGGAAGCAGTACAGAATATACTCCATCTTCGGTTCAGCAATCATCTGATTGAAACGGTATGGAATAATCAGCATATAGACCATGTGGAAATTACCGTATCGGAACAGGTAGGCGTTGAAAGCAGGGCCCAGTTTCTTGACCGGATCGGTACGTTGCGGGATATGGTGCAAAATCATCTGATGCAGCTTCTGACCTATATAACAATGGAAACGCCTAAAAGCCTGTCAGCGGATGATATTCGCGATCGCAAGATTGAAGTGATCAATGCGCTTCAGCCAATAACGGTCAGGAATGTTGCCGAGAGATCAGTCAGGGCGCAGTATACCGCCGGCGAAATTGACGGTAAAAAAGTGCCGGGATACCTTGAGGAGCTGGAACCGGTTCGAGATAAGGTCACTGGTAAAGGGGAGACTTTTGTAGCCCTCAAAGTCAATATTGATAATGGTCGCTGGCGCGGTGTGCCGTTTATTTTAAAAACGGGAAAACGCATGGCCCGGCGCATTGCGGAAATCAGGGTAAAATTTAATCCGCCTTCAAACGATTTATATGATACGCGTGACGGCAATCAGATGGTGATTGAAATTCAACCCGCTCTTACCGTTTCAATCCAAATGTTGATGAAGCAGCTTATGGGGGCTGATGCCGCTGTTAAATCGCATGCAAACCGGATGCAGATAGCAACTGATGATGAAAATTTCAAACGGGTTCCCGAAGCATATGAAAGACTGATAGGCGAGGTCATAAAGGGCAACCAGACATATTTTGTCCGTGATGATGAAATAATGGCTTCCTGGAAATGGATTGACCGTATCCGCAATGCCTGGGAAGAAACGGGACAGGAAATGAAAACGTATGCGGCCGGGACCGACGGTCCGGATTTTGAAGAATGACAAAACTAAGTGAATATATATTCAGTAGCCGGGAAGAACTATTTCAGCAATTGGAACTGGATAGTCTGGAAAAACTTCGTGAAGGAATTTTGGCGCGCGGAAAAGCGTCCATGCTGCTTTCCGGAGGGACAACCCCGGGTCCTCTTTATGAACGATTGTCGAAGCGGAAATTTGACTGGGATAAGGTTTGGTTCTCTCTAACCGATGAAAGGTGGGTAAATACAGATCATCCTGAGAGTAATGAAAAGCTTATCAGAAATACTCTCATAGAAAAGGAAGCTAAGAAAGCCCATTTAATCGGATTAAAAACCCCTGACAAAGATGTGTGGGAAGGATATAAGGTCACTGAACAAATTTTAAAAAATCTTCCATTTCCAAGTGATGTAGTTTTACTTGGGATGGGGGAGGACGGTCATATCGCATCATTATTTCCGGGACTTGAAGATACTAAAACGGCGATGGATTTAAATAATAAAAATCTTTGCCAGGCGATTATCAGGGAAAATGGGGAAATTCCCCGTATCAGCATGACCCTTAGTGCATTACTGGACACAAAACATATTTTTTTATTATTTTTTGGTGCGAAGAAAAAAGAAGTATTTGAGAGGGCAAGAAAAATAAAAACCTCAGATTTACCTGTAAGTTGCATACTTCATCAGGAGAGTGTCCCCATCAGCCTTTACTTTGCAAATTAGTCCCCTTCTTATTTGGGAGTGCTATTGACTTTGCCTTATGATAATGATGAACTTGAATTCAGGAAATTTACATTAATAATGATATTAATCGGGATAGCAAAAAATAATGAGTGAGGAATTTCTGGTTGCTGATATTGGTGGAACCAATGTGCGGTTCGCTATTGCTCATATCAACAATAAAAATGATATAAGACTTGAAAAACTGACAGTTCTGGCGACAGAGAACTGGTTATATCTGGAAGACGCCGTTACAGATTATCTCAATCTAGTAGGGGCAAGACCACGACGGGCAGCGATAGCTTTTGCCGGTCCGGTCAATAAGGATGAAGTTTCCATGACCAACGGGACATGGCAATTTAACCAGTCTGAACTGGCGCCTTTCTTAAAAATGGATGAAGTTAAGGTCTTTAATGATTTTTGTGCCAAGGCCTGTTCATTACCCCTACTAAAAGATGATCAGCTTTTACAAATTGGCGGCGGCGCTATTGAAGAGCGAGGCAATAAAATTGTTGTGGGGCCTGGTACAGGTATAGGTGTGGGTGCGCTTGTTTCTGTTGGTGATAAATGGAAAGCGGTGGCAAGCGAAGGGGGGCATATCGGCTTTTCGCCAAGCGGTGATCTGGAAAAAGAAATTGTTTCAGTTCTTTATAAGGAGTTTAACAGAATTTCGGTTGAGGATATGGTCTCGGGGAGAGGCTTAAGCCATATTTATTATGCGCTGGGTTTGATTAAAGGAAAGCAATATTCCAAGCTGGATGCAGAAATAATTAATTATCAAGCGCATGAAGAAAGCGACCCGGACAGTATCGAAACTTTCAAAGTGTTTTCAGGAATGCTCGGATGTTTTGCCAGTGATATGGCCGGAACATTTAACGCGACAGGCGGGGTCTATTTGGCAGGAGGCGTGCTTCCAAAATTAAAGAACCTTTTTGTTACGGAGGATTTTAGAACAAAATTTGAAGAAAATAACAATCTGCCCTTTGTCAGGGAAATCAGGACAAGTTTAATATTGGAAGAACAGCCCGCGCTTTTTGGAGCAGCGGGTTACTTTAGCGGTATGTTTTTATAATTAGGGGTTAAAAATATGGCTCATAAGAATGCCGACCTAGGCAGGCTATTAAAGGGTACATCAGTAATACCGGTGCTCGTCATTAAAGAGATGGACGAAGCGCTGCCCCTTGCCAGAAAGCTGGTTGCAAAAGGATATAAAACCCTGGAAATCACTTTAAGAACCGAATTCGGACTTATAGCGATTATGGAAATTGCCCGGGAAATGCCGAATGTTATCATTGGTGCCGGTACCGTAATCAATAGAGGCCAGTATGAGGCGGCGATTGCCGCAGGGGCACAATTTATTGTGAGCCCCGGACACACGGATGAGTTAATTGAAGAAGCTGATCAAAGTGAAGTGCCTTTCCTGCCCGGTGTGGCAACGCCTTCTGAAGCGATGAAACTTTATAATCTCGGCTATGAATATTTTAAGCTTTTTCCGGCAGAAGCGGTTGGCGGACTTAAATTGCTAAAGTCGCTTATATCGCCCCTTCCTAACCTAAAATTCTGCCCGACAGGCGGGATAAATGAGAAAAGCGTCAGTGACTATCTGGCACTTTCAAATGTTTTTTGTGTTGGCGGGTCGTGGATGGTGACTTCTTAATCCTGATCCAGATTTAAAAGCATTATATTTCTAAAATCAAATCCCTGACTTTCTGCCTGAAGAGCAATATAGCCATCATAAAGCGGAGTAAGATCAGGTAAATCATGAACTGGTGTTTCCGGGTCATGGGCATCAATTTGCGGATTGGTATATTCCATAACGACAATGCCATTGATTTTATGGCGTATCAGCTTGTTTCCCCTCACTTCCACTTCAACCTGTACCCAATCTTCACCTTTATTGGTTACGGAGTTGGAATTTATACAATGTTGCCTGATCAGCTCGCCATTCATGACAATATGGGTGCCGGGGGTACAGACATTTCCATTTGGGGTTTCAATCTCATCATTACCGTTTAATATCTGAACCTCAATAGACCGCGGGAAGAACTGCTCTTTTTCCATGCTTTCAGGGGACTGACTATGGACCATTATGCCATTATTGCGATCCCCCCAATCAGGGCCACCTTTGGCTTGTTTCCCTCTCATCCTGTATTCGAGTTTCAGAATATAGTTTGAAAATTTATCCTTATAAAAAAGATGGCCGAAATTATTGTCAAATACATCATAATCATCATAACTGACTGACAGATTACCGTCTGTTGCGCGAAATGTGTTTTTATAATTAACACCCGCTTCATAACCGACAAATTTTGGCGTCCAGCCATCAAGATTTTCGCCGTTAAACAAAGATATCCATTTTTCCTCAGCATGGGAAAACTGAACCGAAAGCAGAAGCGCTATTAAGGTAAATATAATTTTTTTAGTCATATCAGATCGGTCCTGTGCTGTTGCGTATGATAAGTTCAAAATCCAGAAAAACATTTCTTTTGACGGTCCCCTCCTGGTTTATAATCCTGTAAAGAGTTGACATTGCTTTTGAGCCGAACTCTTCTGCCGGTTGGGAAATAGTAGTGAGTGGAGGATCACAATATTCTGAAAAACTGATATTATCAAATCCGGCGACTGAAATATCATCAGGAACTTTTAACCCCATTTTTTTGACCTGCTTAATTGCCCCAATGGCCATTTGATCATTCATGCAGAAAATGGCGCTTGGAGGAATCTGATTTTTCATCAGCATCCGGGTAGCCGACATGCCGGAGAGAAAGGAATAATCGCCGACATTAATATTTTCAGGTTTAAATTTAATTTCTGATTTTTTTAGGGCTGCTTTATAGCCGCTTAATCTGTTCTGGGTTATGGTGCTGTCCAAAGGTCCGGTAATGATCGCTATATTATTATGTCCTAGCGAAATAAGATAATCGGTCATTTTTTCGGCTGCCGCGGCATTATCAAGTTCAATGGTCGGTATATTGGCACCACGTACACAGTCACAGGCATTAACAATTGGTACGTCTGAATTATTTTCAAACGGGTTATGGCTGTCGAGCTGAATTATGCCATCCACCTGTGATGTATTGACCATATTGGCGTATGTGCTTTCCCGTCCCAGATCTCCTTGCGTATCGCCTAGCAATACGGCATAGCCCAGGCTTTGGGCCGTTTGCTCAATACCGCGAATTACCCTGGAAAAAAACGGGTTGGCAATATCAGGGACAAGTACCACAATGGTTGAAGATTTTCGGGTTCTGAAATTGCGGGCCAGGATATCAGGTTTATAGTTCGTCTCTAGGATAGCCGCATTGACAATTTCACGGGTTTTAGCGGAAACTTTGTCCGGTTTGCTTAGGGTTCGTGATACAGTGGCGACTGATACGCCGGCTATTCTGGAGACGTCACGAATGGTGGCCATCTAATTTCCTGACTTATTTTTTTATTTAAATTTGTTGTTCTGAATTTCATCTTACACGAGGAAATATAGCTTGCCAATTAAAATGTAATTGATTACATTTTTGAGAATGGGGAGACGGACGGGGAGGTTCAATGTCTGAAAATAAAACTAATTCTTCAAGCCGCAGAATAAAAATGGGAATGATCGGTGGTGGTCCAGGCTCATTCATTGGTGAAGTTCACAGAATTGCAGCGCGACTAGATAATCAGATAGAACTGGTCTGTGGGGCCTTTAGCAGTGACCCGGAAAAATCAAGGCAGACGGGCAATGACCTTTATCTTGATCCGTCACGGGTCTATGATGATTTTGAACAGATGATTGAAGCTGAAAAAAAACTTCCCGAAGGCGTGCGGATGGATTTTGTCGCTATCGTCACACCAAATCATATGCATTATCCACCCGCTGCAGCAGCGTTACAAGCCGGATTTCATGTAATGTCCGATAAACCTGCTACCCTTAATTTGGAAGAGGCAAAACTGCTGCGCAATCTGGTCAGGGAAAGCGGACTTCTTTATGGGCTGACACACACTTATCTCGGCTATCCCATGGTCAAGCAGGCAAGAGCGATGGTTCGTGATGGGAAACTGGGTGAGATTAGAAAAATTCTGGTTGAATATCCACAAGGCTGGCTTTCGCAGTTTGAAGAGGGCTCTGGTGAAAACAAGCAGGCGGAATGGCGTACCGACCCTGCAAGGTCCGGGATCAGCGGGGCGATGGGGGATATCGGAACCCATGCCCACAATCTGTCTGAATATATTTCCGGGGCGCGCATGACCCAAGTATGCGCTGACATTAATATTTATGTGCCGGGCAGAAGGCTAGATGATGATGGTTCTGTGCTATTCAAAATGGATAACGGTGCCAGCGGTACTCTTACCGCCAGTCAGATTTGCGCGGGCGAGGAAAATGCCCTTAAAATTAAAATTTACGGTGAAAAAGGCGGGCTGGAATGGCATCAGATGATGCCTTTTAACCTGATTTATAAACCGTATGGGGCGGCAATGCAGACTTTAACCGCAGGGCTTGATAAAAATAATCTGTCTGCCGAAGCTTATGCCGCCTGCCGTCTGCCATCAGGGCACCCTGAAGGGTATCTGGAAGCATTCGCCAATTTATACACCGGATTTGCTGAAGCTATTCGGGCGCAGGGCGGTAAATACCGTGGCCACGGCATTATCGGGATTGAAGAAGGCGTGCGTGGAATGGCCTTTGTCGAGGCGGTGATAAAAAGCAGTAATTCGACAGAAAAATGGATCGAAATAGAAGCTTAAGGATAAAATAATATGAAGGAAATCAAAGGACCGGCATTGTTTCTTGCACAATTCGCCGGTGATGACGCCCCCTTTAACAGTTTTGAAGCTATCATAGAATGGGCCGCATCGATCGGGTATAAAGGGGTTCAAATTCCCTCATGGGATAAGCGGTTATTTGATCTTGAGCGTGCTGCTGATGATCAGGATTATTGCGATCAATTAATAAACACTGCGGCGAATTACGGAGTGGAAATCACAGAGCTATCCACCCATATACAAGGACAACTTGTGGCCTGTCATCCGGCTTATGATACGCTTTTCAATGGCTTTGGCCCGGATCATGCCCGGGATGATCCAAAAGCAAAACAAAAATGGGCAACGGAACAGCTTAAGTGCGCAGCGAAAGCCAGTGCGAAGCTTGGGTTAAAAGCTCATGCCACATTCCCCGGTGCGCTGCTCTGGCACACCGTTTATCCATGGCCACAGAGGCCAGCCGGACTGGTTGAGGACGGTTTTAAGGAACTGGCAAGACGCTGGGGACCAATCCTTGATGCATTTGATGAAGCAGGTGTCGATGTCTGTTATGAAATTCATCCGGGTGAGGATCTGCATGACGGGGTAAGTTTTGAGCGGTTCCTTGCCGCGGTTGATCATCATCCGCGCTGTAACATTCTTTATGATCCCAGTCACCTGATTTTGCAGGGTATGGATTATCTGGAATTTATCGATATTTATCATGAACGGATCAAAATGTTTCATGTTAAGGACGGGGAATTAAACTGTAACGGCCGTTCCGGTGTTTATGGCGGGTATCAGGCATGGATTGACAGGCCGGGGAGGTTCAGGTCCCTTGGCGACGGGCAGATTGATTTTAAAGGGATTTTCAGCAAGCTGACCCAGTATGGTTTTGATGGCTGGGCCGTCGTCGAATGGGAATGCTGTATCAAAGACCCCGAGGACGGTGCCCGCGAAGGGGCACAGTTTGTCAAAGACCATATTATAAAGCCATGCGCCCGAAGTTTTGATGATTTTGCCGGTGCAGGGGCAGACGACGAATTGAACAGGAAAGTGCTGGGGATTTAATCATGGACCGGAAGAATGAATTAAACAGACGCGAGCTTCTTAAACATGTGGCGATCATGACGGGCGGGGTTTTGTCAGCATCGGTGATCAGTGGCGTTCTGTCCGGTGCCCTGGCGCAGGAAGTGATCAGTGTTGATCACCCGGTCTTTTCGGATGATGAGCTTAAACTTGTTGCGGAAATAGCGGATATGATTATTCCAGATACCGATACGCCGGGGGCTAAGGCGGCACTCGTCCATGATTATATTCATGCGATTGTCGGGGACTGGTATTATGACGATGAGCGGGAAAATTTTATGCGCGGCTTAAAAGCCGTTGATGGCAATTTCCTGAACGGATCACCGGCCGAGCGCATGGCGATAATGACGGCGCTGGATAATGAAAAAAGCGATAAGAAAACTTTTTTTGAAGAATTTAAGGAACTAACCCTCGTTGGATATTTTTCTTCCCAGATCGGGGCAGAGGAAGAACTTCGCTATGAACAATATCCCGGGCCATATCAGGGGTGTGTCCCGTTTGAAAAAGTCGGCCGGACATGGGCGACATAGCAGAGCTTAATTATGGAAAAAACTAATCCACAATCAACAGAATTTGACGTGCTTATTGTTGGTTCCGGCATTTCCGGCGGCTGGGCGGCAAAGGAATTCTGTGAAAAGGGAATGAAAACCCTAGTGGTGGAACGCGGTAGATTTGTTGAGCACGGCACCGATTATACCGGTGAAAATAAAGACCCCTGGGATATGAAATTCCGTGATGATGTTGACCGTAAGCTGGCCGATACACGCTATCCGGTTCAGAAACGCTGTTACGCCTTTAAGGACAGCACCAAACATTTCTTTGCCGATGATATTGATCATCCCTATTCAAAAGAGCAAGGAACCAATTTTGAATGGATCAAAGGATTTCATTTAGGAGGTCGTTCCCTGCTCTGGCATCGGCAAAGTTATCGCTGGAGCGAAATGGATTTTGAAAGCAATGCCCGTGACGGCCATGGCACCGACTGGCCGATCCGCTATCACGACCTTAAGCCATGGTATGATTATGTGGAGGAATTTGTCGGCGTCAGCGGCACTCTGGAGGGTTTGCCACAGCTTCCGGACGGTGTGTTTCTGCCACCGATCGGCTTTAACTGCGCGGAGGCGGATTTCAGCAAAAGGATCAGGGAAGCCTATGATGACCGGGTTCTAATACCCGGGCGCTGCGCCCATCTGACGGAACCGCAACCGATCCATATTGAACTGGGGCGTGGCACATGCCAGTCGCGAAACCAGTGTCAACGTGGCTGTTCGCTTGGCGCCTATTTTTCCAGCCAGTCGGCAACATTACCGGCGGCGGAACGTACAGGCAATCTGACCATTGTAACTGACAGTCTTGTCCATAGTGTTATTTATGACGGGGACAGCAAAAAAGCTACCGGTGTGCGGGTGATCAACAGCAAAACAAAAGAAACCAGAGCATATAGCGCCAGGGTGATTTTTCTTTGCGCCTCGACTTTGGGGACTACACAGATACTCCTTAATTCCACAAGCGAGCATTTCCCGAACGGCTTTGCCAACAGCAGTGATGCGGTGGGACGCTATCTGATGGATCATCTTTGCTCCGCCGGGGCAACGGGAGAAATTGACGCCTTTGAAGACCGTTATTATATCGGGCGAAAACCAAACAGTATCTATATGCCGCGCTTTACCAATCTCAATCGCGATGAAGAGGATTTTGTCCGCGGGTTTGCCTATCAGGGCAGTGGCCGTCGAAAGGACTGGACCGACCGACTGACCGATAAAGGATTTGGTGCGGCATTTAAAGAAAGCTTTAAAACCCCCGGTGTCTGGGAAATTAATCTCGAAGGTTATGGTGAGATGCTGCCCGACGCGGGTAACCGGGCCAGCCTGCATAAAACAAAAAAGGACCAATGGGGCCTGCCGCAAATTCACATTGATGCGAAATTTGGCGAAAATGATAAAAAAATCCGTAAATCAATGATGGAAATGGCAGCGGAAATTATGAAAAAAACCGGCCTTAAAAATGTAAAAACCTATGATACTGAAGATTCACTGGGGCTTGGCATCCATGAAATGGGCACGGCTCGGATGGGCAGGGATCCCAAAACATCGGTGCTCAATGGTCATAATCAATGCCATGATGTGGATAATGTTTTTATCACCGACGGTTCGGCAATGGCGTCATCAGCCTGCCAGAATCCGTCACTGACCTATATGGCCCTGACGGCACGGGCTGTTGATTATGCGGTTGCGAATATGAAAAATCACAAAATATGAATGGAAATATCATGACACACTTAAATAGGCGAACATTCATGAAATCCACCCTTGCGAGCGGTATTGCCGTGTCAACAGGCTTTGGAAGTTGTTTTGAAACCTTTGCTGCCGCCAGAAATATAAATGCGGGCGGTAAAATTAATGATATCGGGTTACAGCTTTATACGGTTCGTGGTCTGATGCGGGAAAATCTTGAAAAAACTATAGCTGATGTTGCCAAAATCGGATATTCGCAGGTTGAATTTGCCGGATATTTTGACCGGACAGCTGCTCAGATAAAAAATATGCTTGATCAAAATGGCTTAAGTTCCCCTTCGACCCACGTGGATCTTAATCTGGTTCAGGGCGATAATCTGAAGCGGACCATCGAATATTCAAAAACAGTTGGTCATAAATATGTGATCGTGCCATTTCTTCAGCCGGAGGATCGTCAGACACTGGATCAGTATAAAAAACATGCTGAGGCGTTTAACCGGATCGGTGAGGAATGTCATAAAGCAGGGCTTAAATTTGCCTATCATAATCATGATTTTGAATTGAAGGCCATTGATGGAGTGGTTCCGCTTGATATTCTGCTTCAGGAAACTGATCCTGATCTTTTTAGTATTGAAATGGATCTGTTCTGGACCATTGAAGGCGGTGGTAACCCGGTTGACTTTTTTAAAAAATACCCGGGCCGGTTCCCGCTTTGTCATGTCAAGGACCGCACTGGTGATGGTCAAATGGTTGATGTCGGGCAGGGTGTCATAGATTTTGCGGGCATGTTCGCGCTTAGTGAACTGGCAGGGCTTGACTATTATATTGTTGAACATGACCAGCCGGAAGACCCACTGGCCAGTATTAAAAACAGTTATAAAACGCTTAGAGAAATGAAGATCGGATAAGCGAGATGGATTTTGATGCAATCGTTGTCGGCTCCGGCATGTCAGGGGGATGGGCGGCAAAGGAATTTACCGAAAAAGGATTAAAAACCCTGGTGATTGAACGGGGTCGCCATGTCGAGCACCGGGAAGATTATATCGGTGAAGGACTTGGGCCGTGGGAAATGAAATTTCGTGACAAGGTTGACCGCAAACTGGCCGACAGAGAATATCCCATTCAAAAACAGTGTTATGCCTTTCTGGACAGTACCAAACATTTTTTTGTCAATGATCAGGATCATCCCTATTCACAGGAGGAAGGAAAGCCATTCAGCTGGATCAGGGGTTATCACCTCGGTGGCCGGTCATTGACCTGGCATCGGCAGAGTTACCGGCTGAGTGATCTTGATTTTGAAGCCAATAAGAAAGACGGGCATGGGGTCGATTGGCCGATCCGTTATGCGGATCTTAAAAAATGGTATGATTATGTTGAGGTTTTTGCCGGTATTACCGGCAATAATGATGGCCTGCCGCAGCTGCCGGACGGGAAATTTCAGCCGCCGATGGAGCTTAACTGTGTTGAGCGTGAAATTAAAAAACGGATGGAAGAGCTTTATGAAGACCGCCGGCTTATCATTGGTCGGGCCGCCCACCTGACAGAACCGACTGAGGAACAACTGGCTCTGGGGCGTGGCACATGCCAGTCGCGCAATCAGTGCCAGCGGGGCTGTTCATTCGGGGCTTATTTCTCAAGCCAGTCAGCAACCCTGCCAGCGGCAAGGAGAACCGGCAATTTAACGGTGATTACCGATAGCATTGTCCGCAGCCTGATTTATGATGAAAAAACCGGAAAAGCCGTTGGGGTACGGGTTATTGATGCCAAAACCAATGAGATGAAAGAATATAAATCACGGGTGATTTTTATGTGTGCCTCGACACTTGGGACCACACAAATCCTTCTTAATTCGACCAGCGAGCATTTTAAAAACGGTTTTGCCAACAGCAGCGGCGTTTTAGGTCATTATCTGATGGATCACCTTTATGCCCAGGGAGCGAAGGGGGAATTTGAAGGCTTTGATGACAGATATTATATCGGCCGTCGGGCAACCGGTATTTATATTCCGCGCTTTCAAAACCTTCGCGGTCAGGAAGAAAAATTTTACCGTGGTTACGGGTTTCAGGGCGGGGCTGAGCGTCGTGGCTGGAAAGATAAGATTGGTGAAAAGGGCTTCGGGGCTGATTTTAAGGAAAGTTTCAATAAGCCCGGTCCATGGATTTTCAGTATTGCCGGGTTTGGTGAAATGCTGCCGGATTATAAAAATATGGCAAGCCTGCATAAATCCAAAATAGATAAATGGGGTATTCCACAACTTCATGTTGACTGCGCATATGGGGAAAATGACTGGAAGATGAGACGGGAAATTGTTGATGTGTCGGTTAAAATGCTGAAAGATCTGGGGCTTAAGAATGTTGAAGGCTATCTTGATGAAAATGCCTATCCCGGTATCGGTATTCATGAAATGGGGACGGCACGAATGGGGCGTGACCCCAAAACATCAGTGCTTAATGGTCATAACCAGTGCCATGATGTGGATAATGTGTTTATAACGGACGGGTCCTGTATGGCTTCATCAGCCTGTCAGAACCCGTCACTGACCTATATGGCGCTGACCGTACGGGCAGTTGATTATGCGGTAACGCAAATGAAGGCGAATATTTTATAGAGAGGGAAGAAATGGACAGAAGAAAATTTATAAAAACTGCGGCAGGCGCCAGTTTGGCCAGCATGGCAGGGATGACCGGCATAATGAATGCAGCAGCAACTTCCGGAAAAATTAGCAATTACGGGGTTCAGCTTTATACCGTAAGGCATCTGATAGCGGAAAATATGCCACGTACTATTGAACAGATCGCGCAGATGGGGTTTAAGGAAGTTGAGGCGATTATTAATCTGGGTGGCACGGCGAAAGAATTTAGAAACGCGCTTGACCAGAACGGCCTTAAATGTGTTTCCCGCCATATGGACCCTATCCAGCTTGAACTTGAAACTTTAAAAAGCTTTATCGAGGATGCCCACACATTAGGGCAGGAATATCTGATATTGGGCTGGATACCGCCGGAAGACAGAGTGAGGCTCGACCAGTATAAATCACTGGTCGAAAAAATGAATGTGGCCAGTCATATGTGTAAGGATGCGGGTATTCAGTTTGGCTATCATCATCATGATTTTGAATTTGTCGAGCTTGAAGGTGAACTGCCCTATAAGATTTTATTTGGTCAGACCGATCCTGAGCTGACCAAAATTGAAATGGATTTTTACTGGATCACCTATGCCGGGGTTGATCCATTTATGCTATTTGATCTTTATCCAGGCCGTTTCCCAATGTGTCATTTGAAGGATATGGACAAAAACCACTGGTTTGCCGATGTGGGCAAGGGAACTGTTGATTTTGAAAGATATCTAAGCCGCATCAGTCAGGCAGGGTTTAAGCATTTCTTTGTAGAACATGATGAACCGGAAGATCCGCTGGCGACAATCCGTTATGGTCTTGAAAGCATGAAAAAGCTGACCATCAGTGGTATTTAAGGGAATTCTCCAGATATAAATACAAGGTAAATTATTATGTATCAGCAGAAAGTCGGAGATAGCCTCAAACAATTAATCGATGATGTTTGTAAATTGCAGGGGAGCGGTGATAATTCCGGTATATTATCACGGCTGCAAAAAATGGCGGAAAATCCGGATGATATAATCATGGCGCTGCCGGACTTCGATTGTGAAGAGGTGCTTTTATATAGCGATGATAATCTGGCAGTTTATTATATAGCCACACCGCCGAAAATATTATACCCACCCCATGAACATGGAATGATTGCCATTTCCGCTCTTTTTAAAGGAACGGAAACCCATGTTATTTATGATCGGCACGGAGAAAAAGTGGTTGAACGATCCCGGGTTACATTTGAAGCGCCTGCGGTCGTTGATCTTGATATTAATGCCGTTCATGCAATCTGTACCCATGATACTAAACCCAATGCAGGCATTCATTTTTATCTGGGGGATCTTGAAAATCAGGAAAGAACCATGTGGGATGTTTCGGGCGACAATCCACGTCAATATGTCCATGAAGATTATCTGAAATCTGCCCGTCCTTTGAATTAATACTAAAAAATTAGTATTTTGTTCTTGACTCCTGTCTTTAAATCCTAAATTATTAGTAATTAAAAATATAAGGAAGCAATTTATGGCAAGAAAAGCGTCATCAACACTTACTGAAGCGGAAAGCAGGATTATGGATGTGCTTTGGCAGAAGGGAGAAGCCAGCGTTCATGATGTCATTGAGGCGACCGCGGATGAAAAGAAGCAGGCTTATACCACCGTACAAACGTTTCTGGGAATTTTAAAGGAAAAAGGGTTTGTTGAGGCCAGAAAAGAAGGACGGGCATTTTTATATCGCCCTTTAATCAGCCGTGCTGCCGCCAGAACACAGGCTTTAAAGCAGTTAATCGGCAATGCTTTTGGTGGTTCAACCAATGCACTTGCCCAGCATTTGTTAAAAGACAGCGATATTGATGAAAATGAAATTGCAACATTGGAACAGGCAATTGAACAGGCTTTAGGCACAAAGGAAAATGATGATGATTAATCTGGATCTGAATTTTGGCATTATTGCCGGACATAATCTGTGGCAGAGCATGATTATTTTTGCAGTTGTTATGGGCGTTTTGAAAATGCTGAAGGATACAAGTGCCGAAGAAAAATCATGGAGCTGGAGTGCGACACTCTTTGCCCTTGCCGTGTTACCGCTAGCCACTTTTTTACCGGGAAAAGGGGTCAGCTGGCAGAGCGTTCAATCACCATTTCAATCCGGGTATGCTCAGGTTCAGAGCGTGATACCATCCGGTCCGTCAGCGGTTGCGACCCTTATGGAACAGTCAAAGAAAAACAAATATAAGCTAAAATTTGATGCGTCGCCGATCCCTGTGAAGGAAAAAGCGGGTATAAATGAAGAAATAATACTGACAAGCTTATTGGGATTTTGGATTTTGGGAATGCTGATTGCTTTTTCACGATTGGCGCTTGCTGCAAATAATGCCTGGAAATTAAGAAAATATGCTTATCCATTCGCCGCAGGCTCTACTGATCTTGATGAAAAATGGCCGGACCATGTGGAAATTGCTGTCAGCGATGAAATCACCGGCCCTATTGTGGTGGGGTTCTTAAATCCAACGATCCTTATTCCGCACACTTTTTCGCAAAAAATGAAAATGGATGAATTATTACCGCTGCTTTATCATGAACTTGCCCATATCAAGCGTCATGACAATATTCTACATTTGTTTGAGCGCATCATTCTTGCCATATATTGGTGGAACCCGGTTATGCATTTTATCGCCAGCCATATATCTGAAGAACGGGAGCTCGCCTGCGATGACAGGGCGGCAAAAAGCTGCGGTGATAAGATTATATATGCAAAGTCGCTTGTTAAAGGGGCAAAACAGTTAATCGGGTATAATAAACCTGTGCTGGGCCTGGCGGTGTTAAGACGGGAAAGTCCCTTAAGCAAACGTGTTAAACGTCTGACATCAACGCGTGTCTTTAACAGCCTGAATTTCGTCAGCCTAGCCAGAAATCTGGCGATCGTATTTATCAGTATAATTGTACTTGGTCTTATGACACCACGGGTTGCCCGGGGGCAGATGGAAATTAACAGTGATGGTCACAGCTCTGTTGAGACCACAATCGAGGATAAATTCCTTGAAGTCGAATGGCAGGGTAAAATTGAACTGAATGGAGAAGAAACGGATATCACAGGCTTGGATAGTGATGGATATTTTTCACTCGAAACAAGACAGAATGGTGAGAGCCGTAAACTCGTTCTGACCGGCAAAGATAATAAAATTGACCGTCGCTACTTTAAGGAAGGTAAACCTGCTGATCTGGATGAGATGGAATATGCCTGGCAGGCAGATAATCTTAAATCCATGCTGCGCCTGTCTGGTATAAATGCAGAAAAACGGGTTGATCAGATTTATGGCCGTGGCGGTGCGGATGCGGTTCTAGAAGAAATGGACCTGCTTCTCAGTGATTATGCTGTTCGTCTTTATACGGAAAGTCTGGTTGATGTTTATGATCTTGATCAGAAGCAGATTACCCGCCTTATCAAAAAAGTTGACAGTATGAAAAGTGATTATGAAAAAGGATTGGCCCTTTCTGCGATTGGATCAGAACAAAAACTTGATCAGACTACGGAAGTTTTACTCAGTAATGCTTCAGTAGATATTCCGGATTTTTATCTTGATACGCAAATGAGTATTAAAGGTCTGCCAACAGAGGAAGAGATTAAAAAAATAGTCAAGGAAGCGAAAAAGAATGCGCTGAGCAAAGAAGAACTTGAACGGATTATAGAGGATGCAAAGAAGGACGTTCCGACCGAAGAAGAACTTGAAAAAATCATCAAAGAGTCACTGGCAAATCTGCCGACGGAAGAGGAACTGGCAGAAATCGTGAAAGAAGCCAAAGAAAATATGCCAGATGCGATTGAGCTTAAGAGAATTGTCGAAGAGGCCAGAGCCAATGTACCTGACCAGGAAGAATTAAAACGCATTATTGAACAGGCAAAAGCAAATGTACCGACTAAAGAAGAGCTGGAAAAGATTATAAAGCAGGCTATGGCCAATATGCCGAGCGATCAGCAACTTCAGGAAATGCAGATTGAGTTGAATAGGGATTTGAACGAAAATTTGAGTAAAATTCCCAGCGTTGATGGAAGAGCAAAAATGAAGGAAAATATCCAACGGGATATTGAAAATGTAAGACGTGACCGTGAGAGATTAAATCAGAATATACAAAATTAATTTTCTCTGGGGCCGGAAAATCCTAAAAATGCAAATGCCAAAACATATAAAAACTATTCTGACCGGAATTTTATACTCCTTTTTTAGCTTTTCTTTTTCAGTGCACGGGGCGGGTAAGAACTCGGACTTTTTTCAAATCACAATTCTCTCCATCGACGCACCATATGCCAGTGTTAATGCCAGAATGAAGGTAACAGAGGGAAAGATCGTTACAGGGACAGGCGGGTCATATGACTGGAAACGGGGATGGGCAGATTTTATTACCAATCTTAATGTAAAAACGGTTAGCGGAGATAAACTGTCGATCGAGCAAAAAGGTGATGGTTTTGATGCTTATTGGTTATTGTCAAGAAAAGGGGAACCATATAATGGAGAAGTTTTACTCAACTATAATGTTGATTTAAGCTATGCCCGAAAAGACTGGAGCTTTGGCAACGAACAGGCGGGAAAAATCTATAATGGCGGTCTTTATTCGGTAACTAAGCCTTTTTTTATGAACTCTGACGGGAAAAGAAGTGCAAAAGTAAGCTTCGATGTTCCGGTCGAATGGGAAATTGCTGTTCCATGGCCTGAGATAAACGGGAAGAAGTACTTATATTTTGTTGAAAACTGGCAGTCCTTGGAAAAAAATGGCTTCGCCTTGGGCCACTTTAATCAGGCGAATATGAGTGCAGGCGGTTTTGATCTGAGCATTATATTGCTAGGGGACTTCGGTGGGGCATCGCCACTTGTCGGGCAGGTAATAAATAAAATCGTTCCCGTGTATCTTTCCATTTTTCCGGGTACGCCAAAAACTAAATACATCATGTTTTATTTAAGGGGGGAAGTGGAAGATGCAGAAGCCTTTAATAATGGTGCTGCCTTTACCACAAATCTTACCCTGTCTGAAGATAATACGATTTTCTGGGCGGATTTTATTGCCCATGAACTTTTCCATTTTTGGAATGGACAGAGGATCCGTCCGGCTGATCGCGGACAGGGTAGCTGGTTTTCGGAAGGGCTGACCGATTATTATGCCAATCTGGTTCTTGTGAATAAAGGTATTCTCAGTGAAGACTGGTTCGTCCGGCGAATGGAAAATATTATCGGTAATTATATCTGGTTTGAAACCTCAGATGTTTTTAAAGGGTTGAGCGTAGTTGATGCAGGAAAGGAAAAGGGCAGAAACCGGTTCGGTGTATATGATGCGGGCTGGGTGCTTGCCTTCGCGCTTGATACTGAAATAAGGACAAAAACAAAAGGTCAAAAATCCCTTGATGACGTTATGACGTCATTATTTGTACAATATGGTAAAAGCGGAAAGCAATTTCAGCTTGAAGACCTGATAAAAACTATGTCAGAATCAACTGGCGTTGATTTTTCACTTTTTTTTGAAAAATACCTGAAAACTAGAGTAGCGCTGCCGATGACTGAAATTATGAATTCCTATGGCTGGATCGGATATTCAAACCCTTATGCCAATGAATTTTATCTAACGAGAAAGGCTGATGCTACATCCGTAGAAAAAGAAAACTGGATTAGCATCACCAAAAACAGATTTTCCCATTAAAAAGTGGCATAGCGACATTCCTGACGCTGTTAAATGCATATTATTTTCATTTGTATCTGGACTATTCTGTCCAAAAATGTGTAAAACGTGAATGCACAAATATAAAACTGGAGACAGAATATGAGCGGTGAGTTGGTTACTATTTTTGGTGGCTCGGGCTTTATTGGAAAAACGCTGGTACAGCATCTTGCAAAAGCGGGTTATCGCATCCGTGTGGCAGTACGGCAGCCAAATAATGCTTTATTCCTTAAACCGCTGGGCGAGCTTGGCCAGATACAAATTGCCCAGGCCAATATCCGCAACCGATTATCTGTAGAAGCAGCCGTGAAGAATGCCGATTACGTCATCAATCTTGTTGGTATTCTTTATGAAAGCGGGTCCCAGACCTTTGAAGGCGTTCATCATAAAGGGGCGGAATTGATTGCCGAAATTTCGGCAATTGCCGGAGTTAAGCATCTTATACATTTGTCGTCAATTGGTGCTGATAAGGAGTCCTCATCGAAATATGCCCGCTCAAAGGCGGCAGGGGAGGAAGCCGTTTTTAAGAATTTTCCAAATGCCACAATTCTTCGCTCAAGCGTTGTTTTCGGGCCGGATGATGGCTTCTTTAATAAATTCGCGGCTCTTGCCAAAATGTTCCAGATTTTACCTGTTGTTTGTGGCGACAGTAAAATGCAGCCGATTTATGTCGGTGATCTGGCGTCTGCCATGGGTAAAGTTTTAGGGAACAGCAATGCTTATGGCAAAACTTATGAATTGGGCGGGCCGGAAGTTTATAGCATGCGGAAATTGATGAAGCTGGTTAATGAAGAAACCCAGCAGAATGTACCCATGATCAACCTGCCGCTGAAGCTTGCCTATTTTAAGGCATTTTTCCTCGGTATGCTGCCAAACCCGATGTTGACGATGGATCAGCTCAGAATGCTGGAAAAAGATAATATTGTCAGTGGTGAATTACCGACATTATCAGATTTGGGTGTAACCCCAACGCCGGTAGAAGCGATCATCCCAAAATATCTTATTCAGTACAGACCGACAGGACAGTTCAAAGCGGCACATTAATAACCGTTTGGATTTTTTGACTGCCAGTTCCAGGCATCACGGACCATGTCATTAAGGTTTTTTGTCGCCTGCCAGTGTAGGTCAGTTTTTGCGCGGGTGGGGTCGGCGTAGCAGCTGGCAATATCCCCGGCACGCCGTGGCGCGATTTTATAAGGGATTTTGATTTTATTCACGTTTTCAAAAGCGTGAATGGCATCAAGCACACTATAGCCGTTGCCTGTACCAAGGTTAAAAGTTACCAGCCCTGGCTTTTCCTCTAATTTTTCTAATGCTTTTAAGTGACCGTTTGCCAGATCGACAACATGGATATAATCACGTACGCCTGTGCCGTCCGGTGTGTCATAATCATCACCAAATACCGATAACTCCTTTAATTTGCCGGCGGCAACCTGGGTGATATAGGGCATCAGGTTGTTGGGAATTCCGGTGGGGTCCTCACCAATCAGGCCGCTTTCATGGGCGCCAACCGGATTAAAATAGCGAAGACGGGCAATATTCCATGCCCCGTCGGAATTATATAGATCGGAGAGCATCTGTTCGATCATCAACTTTGATGTGCCATATGGATTGGTGGTTCCACCGGTTGGAGCATCTTCATTAATCGGCACGGTTTTGGGATCGCCATAAACGGTTGCGGATGAGCTGAAAACCAGTGTTTTAACCCCCGCTTTTTTCATGGCTTCGCAGAGAACCGTGGTGCCGCCAACATTATTGTCATAATATTCAAGGGGCTTTTGGGTGCTTTCGCCGACTGCTTTAAGTCCGGCAAAATGGATGACGGCATCGAAATTATGATCACTAAACAGTCCATTCAGGCGGTCAGCATCACGAATATCCATCTCATAAAAGGATATTTCGTTGATGCCGGTAATATTTTTAATCCGGTTTAGGGATTCGGGCGACGAATTGCACAGATTATCAATTACCGTGACCTGATGTCCTGCTTCCAGTAATTGTAATACGGTGTGGCTTCCTATATATCCGGTGCCCCCGGTAACCAGAATGTTCATATTTCTGTTTTCTCCGATCCGATTATTTTTTAATAACCATAGTGACTATATATTAAATAAGTGTGTGCGTTACAGATAAAATTTGCTTGCCCTGAATGTTTAAAAGGGTGTAAGTCAGAGGCATGATAAGTCGTCCATTCAGGCAGGTGTTATTAGCCACAATTCTGATGTTCCTGTCTTCGCTGACCGGCAGCATTGCGGCGGTTGTACAAACGGATCTTGCCACGCTGGAACTCAATGCCGATCAGAGTTCGGTTTCCCCGGGGGATCATTTTCAGATTGTGATTCAGATGACCCCTAATCCCGGGTGGCATGGGTATTGGGAAAACCCGGGGGATGCCGGGCTTAAGCTCACCATGGACTGGAAGTTGCCTGAAGGACTGGAAATCGGGGATTTGCAGTTTACCACACCACATCTGATCCCGTTTGAAGATATTGTGACATATGGTTATGAAAGCACGGTAACCATGATTGCAGATGCCAGCCTTTCAGAAGATTATAAAGGCGCTGACCTGGATATAGGTGGAAATGCCTTCTGGCTGATTTGCTCTGATAGTCTATGCGTGCCGCAGGAAACGGGAATAACATTCAAACTGCCGGTTGGACAATCCGTTCCGAATGAGCGGATGGCATCTGTTGTCCAGATGGCAAAGGCTGATATGCCGGATACAGTAAATTGGCAAAGTTCTTTTTATACCGATGAAGAAAATTTTACCGTTAAGGCAAGAATCCCTTCTGATTATCCGGTCATTGAAAGCGCATATCTGTTTCCTTTTAATGAAGGTATGATGGCCAATAGTTACCGGCAGGATCTTTCATTTGTGGACGGTGAAATTATTGGCCGTTTTAAAAAAGCCTATGGGTATACTGATAATGAAGAATTCAGCTATGTCCTGACTTTTAAAACAGGTGACGGGAAAAATCTTGCATTTCAAATTTCTGCAAATAAGTCCTCATTGCCGATTGCTTCGCCAATGGAGAGAATGAATACGGAAGCCGCTGTTCCAAAGTCAACACTTAACCTTTTAAGTGCACTTGCCTTTGCTTTTATCGGTGGCATTATCCTTAATTTAATGCCCTGTGTTTTCCCGATTTTAAGTCTGAAAGTCATGAGCATTGTTGCCTTAAACAATAAGGAAGAGAAAGAAGCGCGACTAAGCGGTCTTCTTTATACGGCAGGGGTTGTAGTCTGTTTTGGCCTGATTGGGGCGGTCGTTAGCTTGCTGTCTGTTGGGTGGGGTTTTCACATGCAGATGCCGGTGGTTAATTTTGCTCTTGGCCTTTTGATGGTTTTAATCGGTCTTAATCTGCTGGGTTATTTTGAATTTGGAAGTCAATTTGCGGGTCTCGGGCAGGGACTTATTAATTCTGAAAGCAATAGCCGACGGGCTTCATTTTTTACTGGGTTTCTGGTGGTTGTGGTAGCCACACCCTGTACCGCACCCTTTATGGCCAGTGCATTAGGGTACGCATTTATTGCTGGCGGCTTAAGCGGGTTTTCCATTTTTATTGCGCTTGGGCTTGGGCTTTCTTTTCCCTATCTATTATTCTGTTATGTGCCATCGCTTAGAAAGCTATTGCCACGTCCCGGGGCATGGATGGAAACGATGAGAAATATACTGGGATTTCCAATGCTGGCAACGGCCGTCTGGCTTTTCTGGATATTGGGTAACCAGGCTGGCGTTGATGCAATGGCCATTAGTATTATTGCCAGTTTGTTGCTGGCCCTTCTGTTACTTTCCTTAAAGAAAGAAGGTATTGTCTGGAAAGCGGTGCTGGGGCTTTGCTTGGGGCTAATCGTTTATTCAGGATTTTATATTTCAGATCATAAAGCGGAACAGCTGACGACTGTCTCAGGGAAGATGGATTGAATGCCGTTTCATTTGCACCTGATAAACTAAAATCATTACTTGACCAGAAAAAACCGGTATTTGTTTATTTTACTGCTGACTGGTGTGTCACCTGTAAGTTGAATGAACGGGTTGCTCTTTCCAGAAGCGAGGTTCATCAGGCTTTTCAAGAAAAAAATATTCAGGTTATGGAAGCTGACTGGACCAACCAGAACCCCGAGATTACAAAAACCCTTCAAAGTTATGGCCGGATTGGCGTGCCGCTTTATCTTTATTTTCCGGCAGGCAGAACATTGGATAATCCGGAAATCTTACCACAGATTTTAACAGCTGATACGATCATTAACGCCCTTTAGTTTTGATCAAGTTCGCTGTTTATTTTCCGGACTTCATCAAACAGACCTTTAAGATCATTCAGTGTCGTTTCCGGATTAATCAGTACGCATCTTAACCAGCGGGCATTTTTATATAATGTTGTTGAAATATAATAATGACCCTTTTGCAGGAGCTTTTTCCGTATTTCAAGCTGACGTCTGTTATCGCTTCCAATACGAAAACAAAGAATACAAGTTTCCGGCATCACAGGGCATTCAAAATCGTCAAGGTTATTAATATAATTTGCAGCATCAATGGCAAGCCTGTTGCGGCTACTGATATAATCACATAGACCTTTTTCACCCATTGCCGCCAGGGACATAAACATTTTTAACCCAAGGCCGCTTTTGGTACATTCAACAGCGCGCATCATAAGATCAATGCCGGGCTGTTCCTTGTCATGGACAAGGTAGCTTGCTTCCTGGGAAAAGGCATGCTCGATATGGCGATGATCCTTTACAAGTACTGCAGCACACAACACTGGAGTTCTGAACATTTTATGGGCGTCCCAGATCACACTGTCAGCGCTTCTGATGCCCCGCACCAGATGACGATATTCATCACATACAATGGCACCGGCGCCGTGGGCGGCATCAACATGAAACCAGATTTTTCGCTCATTGCAAATTACGCCAATTTCCTCCAACGGATCATAAAGCCCCGCTGCCGTGCCACAGGCATTCCCCACAATAGCCATGATCCTTTTGCCGTCATTTTCAAGTTTGTCGATTAACGCTGGAATTTGGGCTGGAAGCACTCTTCCATCCTCATCGGCAGGCATCGAAATGCAGTTTTTCTCTCCCAGTCCGATAATGCCGACCGTACGTTTAAGGGACTAATGGGATTGTTCTGGTACCAACACCACTATATTGCCCGGGTTGCCATCCCGCCATATTTCAGGGAACATGGCAGTCCTGGCAGCTGTCAATGCTGTTAAATTGGCAAGTGATCCGCCGTGTGTCATTACGCCACCACCATAAGAACGAGCAGGATCGATGCTGCCCGTTCCCGGCACAGGGGATGGGGTCCAGCCAATTTTTTCAAGCATCCAGTTAATCATAAAAAATTCAATTGCCGTGGCAGAAGGGCCCATTTCATAAATGGCCATGGCATTATTGGTCACGCCATCAATGAACGAGCCAAGTGCACCCATTGTATGAGGAACACTCACCTGATGAGCCATATAATGCTTATGATGTAGTCTGGTTGTATTTTTTAGATAGGTTTTTAAAAAGTCAGATAATTTATCACCGTTCAAGCCACCTGTTTTTACATATAGTTCCAGGCTTAGGTCTTCAATAATATTTGAAATCGGTTGTTGGTTTATTACAGGACACTGATCATTTTCACAGTCTTCCAGGTAATCAGTCAGTGCTTCAATAACCAGCTTTGAGTTAAAATGGAAATTTTCTTTTACCATCTTTGGCCTATGAATTAATCCAATAAAAAACCTATTGTTATCGTTATGTTAATTAAATTGCAATAGAAGCAGTTAACGGTTTTTTAAGATGTATAAAATATATATGTTTGATTTATATCAATGATCTTAATATAAGTAAAATGTTACATAGTAAGGGGAAAAGCTAGACAAATAATAATCTAGTGATATTGTAACAAATCTTGTCGCAGGGTGTTTGTGGTTTTTCCAGTAGAGTATTTGAGTTGGGTGTTAGGAGTAGTTTCTATGAAGTTTGCAAAAATTGTAGGGGGACCTTGTCAGAAAACCAAGCTAATGAGCCGAATGATTGGAAACAGTTATCGCCTCACACAGGAGCTTGACCGCCGGATGAAACAGGCATTTTCCATGTCCCTAGCTCAGTATGAAGTGCTTCTTGCAATTGACTGCACTGAGGGCGGGCAGATCACAATGAGCAACCTTTCCCGTACATTAAATGTATCTAACGCCAATATGACCGGAATGACTGCGCGCTTGCAGGCAAGTGGGCTTTTGAAAAAAAAATCGCTTCCGACAGATCGGCGCATCTATAGTGTTGCCTTGACGGAAGAAGGAAAATCCAGATTGTCAGAAGCAATTGAAAAATACAATATCTGGATAAATGAACTGATGTCCTTTGCCGATGGTGAAGAAGTTGATCTCATGAACAGCTTCCTTGAAAAAATGGAAAATCAGGCAGGGTTTGTTTTGGAAGAAGAATAAACCAGTTATCCTGTTCTTATTTTTCTAGTCCGTTAAATCTTCCCATAATTCCTTAACTTTATTAAAAAAACCGGATGCTTCAGGGCTGACATTATCTCCGCATTCCTCAGCGAAGGCCCGTAACAGTTCTTTTTGTTTTTTATTGAGATTGACCGGCGTTTCAACGCGCGCCTCAATCACCATGTCACCATATGTATCCCGGTTCAAAATGGGCATGCCTTTACCTTGTATTCGGTATCTTTTACCGCTTGAAGTGCCCGCCACGATTTTAACTTCGGCTTTTTCTCCGCCGACAGTTGGAATTTCTATTTTGCCGCCCAGTGTAGCCGTTGTCATAGGGATTGGAACTTCGCAGAAAACGGTTGAGCCTTCCCGTTTAAAGATCGGGTGATATTCTATATCGATAAATATATATAGGTCTCCACCTGGCCCACCACGGGAACCTGCTTTTCCTTCACCAGCGAGACGAATTCTTGTTCCTTCCTCCACACCGGCAGGGATTTTAACATCCAGTGTTTTATTTTTATTCTTTTTGCCGCTACCGTGACATTCTTTACAGGGGTTTTCAATAACAAGCCCTTTGCCCTGGCAGGTCGGGCAGGTTCGCTCAACCATGAAAAAACCCTGCTGGCTTCTGACCTTGCCGATACCGTTACAGGTGGTGCAAGCTGATGGTTTTGTACCATCGGCCGCCCCGCTGCCGTCGCAGGTGTCACAGTTAATTTCTGTTGGGATCGTTATTTTTGCAGACTTGCCACGGAAGGCGTCTTCCAGGGTTATGCTGAGATTATAACGGAGGTCCGCTCCGCGTCTGGCCGCATTTGGATCTCTTCGATGCCCACTGGCCATGCCAAACAGATCTTCAAAAATATCAGAAAAACCCGAAGCTTCAAATCCATGAAATCCTCGGCCTCCACCCATGCCGCCATTTTCAAAGGCGCTATGGCCAAACTGGTCATATGCGGCGCGTTTTTGATCATCCTTAAGGATATCATAGGCTTCATTGACTTCTTTAAACTTTGCTTCTGCCTCGTTATCATTCGGATTTCGGTCCGGGTGATATTGCATGGCAAGTTTGCGATATGCGGCTTTGAGCGTGACAGAATCGACTGTGCGACTGACACCCAATAATTCATAATAATCCTGTTTTGACATATAACTACCCGATTAGCCTCTGTTTATAATAATTGCGCCGCCTGTCATAAATGAAGCGACGCAATCATTATTTAGTTATTATCGAAACATGTCCGATTATTTTTTATCATCATCAACTTCTTCAAAGTCAGCGTCAACAATATCGTCATCGCTTCCTTCTGCATCGGATGATCCGGCACTTGCTGTACCGGCATCACCGCCCGCTTGCTGATCCTTGTAAATCACTTCACCAAGTTTCATCGCGGACTGCTCAAGCGTTGCTGTGGTTGATGAAATTGTGTCAATATCATCACCTTCAAGTGCTTTTCTGACGGCACTGACGGCATCTTCAATTGCAGATTTATCACCAGCCTCAAGCTTGCTGCCATGCTCCTTAAGCTGACCCTCAATGGTATGGGCAAGGGATTCTGCCTTGTTTTTGGCATCTACCAGTGCACGACGCTTTTTATCCTCTTCAGCATTGGCTTCGGCCTGTTTGATCATCTCTTCGATGTCTTCCTCGCTTAAGCCACCTGATGCCTGAATTTGAATATTCTGTTCTTTTCCGGTTCCTTTATCTTTGGCGGAAACATTCACAATACCGTTGGCATCAATATCAAAGATAACCTCGATTTGCGGAACACCGCGAGGGGCCGCAGGAATGCCGACAAGATCAAACTGGGCAAGATATTTATTATCTGCAGCCATTTCGCGTTCACCCTGGTAAACACGGATGGTCACCGCTGACTGGTTATCTTCCGCTGTTGAGAATGTCTGTGACTTCTTGGTCGGAATTGTTGTGTTTCTGTCAATCAGGCGTGTAAACGCACCACCCAGTGTTTCGATACCGAGTGACAGTGGTGTCACGTCAAGAAGCAGTACGTCTTTAACGTCACCCTGAAGTACACCCGCCTGAATGGCGGCACCCATTGCAACAACTTCATCCGGGTTAACACCTTTATGTGGTTCCTTACCAAAAAATTCCTTAACGGTTTCGATTACCTTAGGCATACGTGTCATACCACCAACCAGCACCACTTCATCAATTTCGGATGCTTTAACGCCTGCATCCTTAAGGGCTGCCTGACATGGTTTAACAGTGCGCTGAAGAAGATCTGAAACCAGTGACTCCAGTTTCGCCCGTGTAAGCTTTAGGGTTAAGTGTTTGGGTCCGCTGGCATCGGCAGTGATAAACGGAAGGTTGATTTCGGTCTGTGTTGCAGATGAAAGCTCAATCTTGGCTTTTTCAGCGGCTTCTTTAAGGCGTTGAAGGGCCATTTTATCATTTTTGAGATTAATGCCATTTTCTTTTTTGAATTCGTCTGCCAGATATTCAACAAGACGCATGTCAAAATCTTCACCACCAAGGAATGTATCGCCGTTGGTTGATTTTACCTCAAACACGCCGTCACCAATTTCAAGAATGGAAACGTCGAAGGTACCACCACCAAGGTCATATACAGCAATTGTTTTGCCGTCACTTTTATCAAGCCCGTAAGCGAGCGCGGCAGCTGTTGGCTCGTTGATAATCCGCAGGACTTCAAGACCGGCAATTTTACCGGCATCCTTTGTTGCCTGACGCTGGGCATCATTAAAATAAGCAGGTACTGTAATAACAGCCTGGGTTACAGGTTCACCAAGATAATGTTCTGCTGTTTCCTTCATTTTTTGCAGGATTAATGCAGATACCTGACTTGGGCTCATTTTTTCGCCGCGTGTTTCAACCCATGCATCGTTGGTGTCTGATTTGATAATTTTATAAGGCACCATTTCAATATCTTTTTTGGTTGCCGGATCATCAAATGAACGACCAATCAGACGCTTAATTGCGAATAGAGTGTTTTCTGCGTTGGTTACCGCCTGGCGTTTTGCAGCCTGTCCAACCAGTTTTTCGCCATCCTCAAGAAAGGCGACCATTGAAGGTGTCGTACGACCCCCTTCTGAATTTTCAATAACTTTTGGTTTTGACCCATCCATGATCGCAACACATGAATTGGTTGTTCCTAAATCTATGCCAATTACTTTTGCCATACTGTCCTCGTTTTCTAATCACCGAAGCCAGGTCAATTATGCCCCTGATCCCGGTATTGTCATTAAATTAATAAATTATCATGCGCTTTTTTTGCGCTTTACTCATGGAGCTTATATAGGGGTGTTTTTTATGACTGCAAGGTTTTTCTTGTAAGTTTTTTTATTTTTTAAAAATTGCGACAGTGTTGCTGTTTGTGAATAGGGAACAAACTTTAAAAAATACCATAAAGACTCATATTCGGAGGCACCAAAATGAAGAAAATCCATAAGGTGTTTTAGCCCTGACAGCACTGCCTGTATATCGTTTTGCGCAATCAGATTGTGTTGTCGCATCAGACGGCTGGGCACGGTCGCCAAAGTAAACCATCTTAAAACTCATAAAAAATAAAACATAAAATATAAAAAAGGGATGAGCCAGAAAGATCATCCCTTTTTTCATTCACTTTAATTACATCGTTATGCAGTGGTATCAACACCTTCTACAGGTTTGCCAGAGCCACCTTTAGAAACACCGACCATAGCGGGCCTGAGCAGGCGGTTTTTGATTTTATAACCAACCTGCATCACCTGAATAACCGTGCCGTCAGGATCATTTGTTTCGCTTTCATACATTGCCTGATGGTGATTATGGTCAAATGCTTCACCTTTTGGATCAATTTTATGAATGCCGTGTCTTTCAAAAATGTTATGAAGCTCACGGTCCGTCATTCTGACACCTTCGATAAGATTTTTAATTTTTTCCGGCAGTTCGGCATTTTCAGGAATTGAGTCCAATGCACGGTGAAGGTTGTCACCAATCGCCAGCATATCACGGGCGAAGTTGGTGACGGCATAATTTGCGGCATCGGCTTTTTCTTTTTCAGCACGACGGCGCACATTTTCCGCTTCAGCGACAGCGCGCAGCAGTTTGTCACGAAGATCATTGATTTCTGCTTCGGCAACACTAAGTGGCGTTACTTCTTCTTCCTTTTTGGAAGAATTTAGCTGATCAACCAGATCTTCTTCCGGTGTTTCAGCATCCTGTTTTTTGTTTTCGTCAGTCATTAGAGTATTTTTCCAATTATTTTAGCAGTGTAATCAACCATGGGAATGATACGTGCGTAATTAAGCCTTGTTGGACCTATCACGCCGATCACCCCGAGTAAATTATTATTTTCATCCATATAAGGGGCAGCGATAACAGAAGAACCTGAAAGAGAAAAGAGATTATTTTCGGAACCGATGAAAATTCTTACCCCTTCGGCATCTTTTGCCAACGCCAATAATTCGATCAAATCTTTTTTCCGCTCCAGATCACTGAACAGCAATCGGATCCTCTCCAGATCCTCTTTTGCCTGCAAATCCTCAAGCAGATTTGCCTGTCCTCTGACTATTAAGGATTCTCTTGTTATTTTATCCTTGTCGCCAAAACTTCCGCTCCATACGGCCAGTCCCTGTTTAACAAGATCCTTGGTCAGGTTATCCAAATCAGCCTGGTGAATAAGGATTTCCCGTTCTATCTGTTCCTTTGCCTGTTCAAAACTTTGGCCGATGAGCTTTGAATTGATATAATTTGCGGCCTGGATTAATGCAGAGGATGTAATCCCTGGAGGTACATCAATAATACGGTTTTCCACATCGTCGCCCTCGCTGACCATCACAACCAAAGCCCGGCCAGGGCTGATGGCGACAAATTCCACGTGCTTTAGTGGTCTTTCCTTTTTAGGAGCAACAACGACACTGGCACATTTGGAAAGTCCGGAAAGCATACTTGTTGCCTGCACAAGTAGATCTTCCATTCTTTCCCCATTATTTTTGCAGTGGACTTCAATTTCGTTCCGTTCTTTTTTGCTGAGGTTGCCGATTTCTAGCAGGCCATCGACAAAAAGCCGCAAGCCGATCTGTGTTGGTATCCGACCGGCAGAGGTATATGGGGAATAAATCAAACCGCTTTCTTCAAGATCGGCCATGACATTTCTGATAGAAGCAGGGGAAAGCGGCATTTGAATTTTTTTTGAAAGCGTGCGTGATCCTACTGGCTCGCCTGTCATAATATAGGCGTCCACTATCTGGCGGAATATTTCCCGTGATCTGTCATTCAATATATTCATCATAATTCTCTGTCATAATGTAGGTATGCTCATTCATCAGGTCAACGGTGGAAGCTAAAAAATAAAATTCCCTATATTTTGTGGAAAAGAATTCAATTAGCATGTAAAACCGTTGAAATCATTTTAATCATATGGAGAAAATATATGCGTCCCTCTGGCCGAAGTGCGGATCAAATGCGAGACATTTCTATGGAGCCCGGCTTCTCAAAATATGCCGAAGGATCATGTCTGATAAAATTTGGTGATACCCATGTTTTATGCACGGCAACATTGGAGGATAAGGCACCACCATTCCTAAAAGGAACTGGAAAAGGATGGGTCACCGGTGAATATGGTATGCTGCCCCGTTCCACCCATGGACGAATGGGTCGGGAAGCTGCCCGGGGTAAACAGTCAGGGCGCACGCAGGAAATTCAGCGTCTTGTTGGCCGTTCTTTAAGGGCGGCGGTTGATATGGATGCACTTGGGGAATGTCAGATAAAAATAGATTGTGATGTCATTCAGGCGGATGGGGGTACAAGAACCGCATCTATCTCCGGTGGTTATGTTGCCCTTTACCAGTGTTTACAGAAAATGGTGGCGGATGGTATGCTTAAATCTATTCCCATCAAGCATGAAGTTGCGGCCGTATCCTGCGGCGTATTTAATGGTCAACCGATCCTTGATCTTGATTATGATGAAGACAGCAGTGCTGAAACCGATGCCAATTTTGTCATGACTGGCTCGGGCCAGATTATTGAGATTCAGGGCACAGCTGAAGAAAAGCCATTTAGTGAAGAAGAATTACTGCGCATGATGCGCCTTGCCCGAATGGGGATTGATCAGATAACAAAAATGCAGCGAAAAACGCTGGGGATTTAACGTTTGATGGCCCGAAAATTTGCAGAGAATAAACTGGTTGTTGCCAGCCATAATAAAGGGAAAGTACGCGAAATAAGTGACCTACTCGCCCCGTTTGGGGTGGAGGTTTTATCGTCAGCGGAACTTAATCTTTCGGAACCTGTGGAAGACGGGGACAGTTTTATTGCCAATGCCGAGATAAAATCAAAAACGGCCAGTCATGAATCAGGGCTGGTTGCCCTTGCTGATGATAGCGGTCTGGTTGTACCGTCGCTTGATGGGGCGCCGGGCATACATTCAGCACGTTATGCCTATAACCCCTGGAAAGAAGAACGGGATTTTAATTATGCCATGGGCAAGTTAAATCTTGAACTTGGGAAAAAGGACCGTGGTGCCTATTTCGCTTGTGCGTTATCGCTGGCATGGCCCGACGGGCATGTCGAAACTTTTGAAGGGCAGGTTCATGGAAAACTGGTCTGGCCGATCAGGGGCGAAAATGGATTTGGCTATGATCCGATGTTCGTTGCTGACGGGTATGAGCAGACCTTTGGTGAAATGAATGCTGATGAAAAACATGCCATCAGCCACAGGGCCAATGCCTTTAAGAAATTGATCGATGCGTGTTTTAAATCCTGAAACAATTTCCGTTTATGTTCACTGGCCATTTTGCCTGTCCAAATGCCCATACTGCGACTTTAACAGTCATGTCCGTGAAAAAATAAATGAAATGGAAATGGCAAATGCCTTACTTAGCGAAATTGATCATTTTTCCCAACTTGTCGGTAAGAGACTTTTAAAAAGTATTTTTTTCGGTGGTGGCACGCCATCATTGATGTCGGCCGGGACGGTGGAAGCGGTGATAAGCAGGCTGGTAAAAAATTTCACAATCAGTGACGATATAGAAATCACGCTTGAAGCCAATCCGACCAGTGTTGAGGCGTCAAAATTTGCCGATTTTTCCGGTGCGGGGATCAACCGGGTTTCATTGGGGATACAGGCCCTGAATGATCAGGATTTAAAAGCGCTCGGCCGGGAGCATTCAGCGGCAGAGGCCATGGCAGCAATTGAAATTTCACAGAAATATTTTAAAAGATCAAATTTTGATCTGATTTATGCCCGCATGGGACAAACCACGGCTGAGTGGGAAAAAGAACTGATGCAAGCCATTAAAATGGCGAACGGGCATTTGTCCCTTTACCAGCTGACTATTGAAAAAGGGACGCCCTTTTACGGCCGTTGGCGGTTAGGAGACCTTATCATTCCGGATGAGGATTTATCAGCGGAAATGTATGCGCTTACAAATCAAATATGCGCTGAAAATGGCTATCCGGCTTATGAAATTTCCAATTATGCAAGACCGGGTGAGGAAAGCAGACATAATCTCTGTTACTGGACTTATCAGGATTATATTGGTGTGGGCGCGGGAGCCCATGGCCGCATTACGATAAAAAATGAGACTTACGCAACTGAACAGAATAAAAAACCCGAAACCTGGTTAAAGTCAGTTTTATCGCGCGGTCACGCAACAAAAATATCAGACCCATTAAGCGGCACTATGATGGCAGAAGAAATGATTATGATGGGGCTGCGGTTAACAAAAGGAATTGACATCAAAGATTTTGAAACACGTATTGGTTTTCCACTGGAAACTTTTATTCAAAAGGAGAAGGTGGAATTGCTGAAAGCTCAGGGTTTCCTGTCGGCAGAGCATTCAGATCTGTTTCAATTGACAGAGAAGGGCCGTCCCCTGTTAAACCAAATACTGGGTCAAATTTTGGTTTGAAATCTATCGGCAGTTCGACATAAAGCGGTCTGTCTTTTTCAACAAAGCTCGTTGGTGCCGGATCAATTTTCAAAAATTCATTAGTGGTGATTTCATAGACCGCAAGGCCGCGTTCGACCAGACCGGAGCGGTGAAAACGGAAAATGCCGTCAAGACCGGCAAAACCATCAGGATTAGTCAGAATTCTGTCAGAAAATGTCGGGGCTTTCTGGCTGCGGACAATATTGGCAACCAAGGCCATGGCGTCATATCCCAGCGTGACAAGTCGTGGCGGCGTTCTTGTAAATGTTTTTTTATAGCGCTCAATGAATTTATTGGCCAGTTCATCTTCGGGGGAGGCAAACCAGCCGCCCTGAAGCTGTGGTTCATTAAAGAGCATCGGGTCATGCCAAAGTCCGGTTCCAAGGACTTTTACCTTTTCCAGATCAATTTCATAATAGGAAAGCAGTGGCGCAATTGAGCCCAGCATTGAACCACCTTCCGGCACCAGTATGGCATCAAAATCGACATCTCCAAGTGTTTCCATATTTTTTATCTTATTCATATATTCCTGACCCATATCATCATTCTGACCTAATGATCGCAGGAACCTCATTTCATCAATAAATTCTTTTCGTCTATAATCATAATTGGCGATACGTTTTACGGGGTCATCCAGCATTGATGAATCAGACGGGTAAATTTCCAGTTCGGTCAATTCATTAAACTGGCTGGCAACAAGTGGTTCGAGAACGCTCATAATGCGTTTGCCATAAAGTGTATCCGGGATCAGGGCGGCAAATTTTGTATGTTTCTGCCTGGATGCATATTTGATAATTCGTCCCACCTGTTCTTCAGGTCTGAAGCTGAAAAGATAGACACCATCACCAGCAACTTCCTCATCCGTTGAAAAGCCGATCATTTTTATACCGGCTTCTTTGGCAATAGGGTGTGCCGCTTTAATATTTTCTGAAAATAACGGGCCGATGATAATATCCACATTTTTTTCAATCAGCTGATTGACTGCGTCAATAGCGCCCTGTGGTGTGCCATGGGTGTCGGTCGGTATCATCACCAGGCGTTTATCTTTTGCATCAAACAGGGCCAGTGTCGCTGCATTCAGCAGGGCCTGACCGACCTCTGCCGTATCACCGGTCAGTGGCAACATAATGCCAATATTGATTTTCAGGCGTGCCGGCCGATTATCCTCCTCAGCGAAATAGTCATCATCATCCGGTACTATGATATTCTGCGGTGGTGCATGTTCAATGTCCCCGTCTGGTGCAGGTGGTGCACTAAGGGCAACAGGAGTGGACCCTTCTTCAGGGCCACAGGCAGTAATAATCACGGAAGCTATAATTATTATAACAAAGTCTGCGAGTTTTCTAAGTGACAATTGCCAACCTTCTAATTTCATTGCAATTTCAATATTTCATTAGTTATACCAAAGGAATTCAGTTAGGCTAGTGCTGAATTATGGCAATGGTGTGGAATTCACGTAAAAATGGATAAAAAAAGAAGAAATACCTTTACCAGTGGGCTCTATATTACCGCGACACCCATTGGAAATCTGGGTGATATTACCAGTCGTGCGCTCGATCTTTTGAATGAAGCCGATCTTATTGCCTGCGAGGATAAAAGGGTCAGTGGAAAACTTTTATCCTATTATGATATCAAAAAACCATTGATATCTTATCACGATCATAACGCCACAAGCGTTATGCCCAAACTGATTGAAGACTTAAAATCCGGAAAAATTGTTGCCCTTATCAGCGATGCAGGAACGCCATTGATTTCAGATCCCGGATATAAGCTGGTTAATGAATGCCGCAAAGAAGGCATAATGGTTACAAGTCTTCCCGGTGCCAGTGCCGTTTTATGTGCGCTGACCGTTTCCGGTATGGCAAGCGATAATTTTCTTTTCTGCGGGTTTCTTCCTTCCAAAACTGTGGCAAGGCAAAAGGAAATTGAAAGATTTTCATCCGTTCCAACCACGCTTGTATATTATGAATCGCCTAAAAGACTTCTGGATTCACTCAAAGATTTGAGAACCGTTCTGGGTAATCGCCCGGCAGCTGTTTGCCGGGAGCTTACAAAACTATATGAAGAGGTTCAGAAAGGCGATCTTGATCATCTTATTGAACATTTTGAAGCGCGGCAGACACCCAAAGGGGAAATTGTCATCATTGTCGGCCAGCCCGCAAAAAATGATCAGCAAATTGACGATCTTGATGACGCCCTCATAAATGCCTTAAAAACACTTTCCGTTAAAGAGGCGGTGGCCGCGGTGACTTATATGAGCGGGCGCAAGCGTAAGGAAGTCTATAAACGCGCGCTAGAGCTTTCGGATAATGGTTAAACCGGCAAAGAAAAAAGCATATAAATGGGGGCAACTTGCCGAGTTATTTGCAAGCCTGATGTTAAGGTTTAAAGGCTATTCAATTGTTGCCAGGCGCTATAAAACCCGGGTCGGCGAAATTGATATTATTGCGAGAAAAGGACCGCTCACTATTTTTTGTGAAGTGAAGGCACGGGATGATTATTCAAAAGCTAGCATATTCCCTTTCACAAAAACAGATCAACCGTATCAACAGGGCAGCAGAATACTATATGGCACACTTGAAAAGTGAATCTGATCACAATAATAATGAGAATAACCTATACAGATGTGATATGATTCTGATTATCCCCTGGAGGTGGCCTGTTCATATTAAAAATGCGTGGTAGGAATGATCCCGACTTTAGATAAGCAAATTGAATTTTTAAAAAATGTTGGGAATATCCCGGAAGACGAAATTGAGCTGGCAGAAACGGCACTGATGCTTGCCAGTCTCGACCGTCCGGGGGTTTCCTTGCAGAAATACCGTCATCACCTGGAAATCATAAAACTGGATATGGCAACCGAAGGTCAGGAAGCAATCAGTGCCGAGGAAAGAGCCGCAGCCCTAACCGAAGTCATGTGGGGCCGCCATGAATATAAAGGGGATGATGAATTTTATGATGATTTGCAAAATGCGAACCTGATGTCTGTTATCGACAGACGCAGGGGGTTGCCGATCAGTCTGGGAATTTTATATCTTCATGCAGCTCATTCGCAGGGATGGATTGCTGAGGGGGTAAATTTTCCGGCTCATTTTCTTATCCGATTATATGGTAAGAATGACCAGGTGATTATTGATCCTTTTCATAAGGGAAAAATACTTGATGCCAAGGATTTAAGAGAACTGGTTGAAACAATTTCCGGCGGGAGTCAGAAATTGGAGCATTGGCACCATGCGCGCCTTGGTAAAAGGGCAATTTTGGTCAGGCTTCTTAATAATATTAAAATACGCTGTCTAAATGTCAGTGATTTTGATCTGGCGATGAATGCATTAAAAAGGATCGCGTATATTGATCCCGGGAAAATCATACATAAATATGAACTTGGCATGCTTCAGATCCATACCAGAAGTGTTGAGGAAGGAAAGAAAAACTTGCTTGATTGTTTGGATTTTATGGACGAAAACATGGATAGCAATGATGAGGAAATGAGAAAACAGATTCTCAGAACATTAAAAGAAATGCGGGCCTATAATAAACCGAACGTCTTCGAACTTATTAAAGGTGATATAGATAAAGGTGAATAATAAATGAGCTTAAATGTGGCACTGCAGATGGACCCTGTGGAAACAATTAATATAAACGGGGATAGTACATTTGCGCTGGGGCTTGAGGCACAAAAGCGTGGTCATAAGCTCTTCCATTATCTTGTAGAGGATATGTCCTATATTAAGGACAGAGTGAAGGCACACGCCAAACCGCTCACTTTCAGGCGGGAGCTAGGACATCACTATACTGTCGGTGAGAAAGAACAAATTGATCTTGGTTCTGATATTGATGTGATTTTAATGAGGCAGGATCCGCCCTTTGATATGGGCTATATCACAGCAACACATATTTTAGAACATATTCATCCAAAAACGCTGGTTGTAAATGATCCGGCGTCGGTTAGAAATGCCCCTGAAAAAATATTTTTAACCCGTTATCCGGGACTGATGCCACCAACGCTGATTACCAGAAATAAGGACGATGTTAAGGCTTTTAGGAAAGAATTTGGCGATATTATTATAAAGCCGTTATATGGCAATGGCGGCGCCGGAGTATTCCGGATTGCAGCAGGTGATCAGAATATGGGCAGCCTTATTGAAATGTTTCAGGAATTTTATGTCGAACCTTTTATCGTACAGAAATATTTACCTGAGGTCAGAAAAGGCGATAAAAGGATTATCCTTGTTGACGGCGTTGCTGTTGGTGCCATTAACAGGGTGCCCAGCGATGATGAGGTCAGATCAAACATGCATGTGGGTGGGGATGCGCGAAAAACGGAGCTCACCGCCCGTGAAAATGAAATTTGCGAAGCCATTGGTCCGGAACTTAAAAGGCAGGGACAGATTTTTGTTGGTATAGATGTTATTGGCGACTATTTAACGGAAATCAATGTAACATCCCCAACCGGCATTCAGGAAATTCAACGTTTTGACGGCACTGATATAGCCGCATTAATCTGGGATGCGATTGAGCAGAAAATTTGATTTTCTAGTGAATCAGAAATAAAAAAGCCCCTTCAGAAATGACGGGGCTTTTTTTGAAATTCGATATAATCAACGTTCCCGGAATGAGGTGCTGACGGCATTTCTGATTGGTCTCATCAGATAGGCCAGAAGCGATTTTTCACCGGTTTTGATATCGGCAACGAGTGTCATACCAGGGGTTAGACGATTGGCAGACGGATCAGAACCAACATAATTCTGCGGCAGGTCAATATAACCTTTGAAATAGGCATTGCCATTTTCATCGACAAAGGATGAGGCAGACACATTTGTCAGCTTTGTTGAAAGACCGCCATAAAGAGAATAATTATAGGTATCGACTTTGAGAAGGACTTCACTGCCAATTTTCACATGACCGACATCACGCGGTGAAATGCGAACCTCAGCGGTAAGATTATCCCCATTCGGGACGATCTGGGCAACCATATCCCCAGGGGGAATAACACTGGCATAGGCACGGTATTTTAAACCCTTAACAACACCATCAACGGGGGAGGTGATGGCAAGTCGGGCCACTTTATCATTTAGTCTTTTTAGTTCAGATTGCAGCTGTGTGCTTTCTTCAACCATCTGGCCAAGCTGATCAAGTGCATCCGAATTCAGTCTTTCGCGAAGCTGAACAAGATTTCCTTCGGCTTCGTTAATATTAGCGATAAGACCTGTTTTTTGTTCAACGGTTGTATCGTAAATGCTTTTGGCGCCATTATATTCCCGCTGAATTTCAAGCAGGCGAATTTTTGATCCCAGTCCTTTTTCAGTCAGTTCTTCACGAATTTTGAGCTGTTCACCGACAATATTCATGGCTTCAAGCTGGGATTTTTCCTGTTGCTCAAGAACAGAAAGCTGGTTTCTGGAATTGTCAATTTTGGACAAATAAACACTTTCCTGCGCTTTTCTTGTCTGTTTCTGCTGATTTAGGATTTTTTCCTGGTCCAGCGCGATGACAGGATATTCATCTTCATAATCGGAAAAGTCGGCCTTTTCCCCAAGAGCAAAATCACGCAGGCGGCGCATCTGCATATCCAAAGACACATAACGGGCTCTTACCCTGTCCAGCTCGGAAAGTGTTGAGGTCGCTTCAAGCTGAATTAGCGGCTGTCCTTTTTTAACAACATCACCGTCTTTGACAAGAACAGCTTCGACAATCCCGCCTTCAAGATGCTGGACAGGCTGTACGGATGTGGAAGGAACAATTTCCCCCTGAGCGACACTGGTTTCGTTCAATGTTGCAAATATAGATCCGACAATCAGCAATAGAATAATTGACGCAATAATTCTTATGGTGCTGATGGATGATTTTGGTGGTCCGGATTCCTCAAGCAAAGTCGCGCGCGAAAGAAACTTGGCATAATATTGGGTCGGTTTCTTTGTGTCGACAAGTAATGAAGCCAGTTTTTTCCTTTCAGAACTAACGGCCAGGGCTTTTGCATTTTTTCCATCAATTGTTGGATTTACATTTTCGTCAGTCATTATGCTCTATTTCCGTTTTCAACTTGCTTTGTTTTTGGGGCCTGCTCTGGATATAAATCTTCAGGCGTGCCTAAATTGACAACCATGCCATTTTCCAGCGAAAGGACCTTGTCACAAAGTTTAATATGGCTGGGACGGTGCGAGATCATAATAATGGTACACGTCCCCTTTAATTTTTTCAGTGAATCGATAAATGCTTTATCTGCTTCAAAATCAAGCGTTTGTCCTGGTTCATCCAGTAATATAATTGGTGCTTTTTTAAGAAATGCCCTGGCCAGTGATAATCGTTGTTTAAAACCGGACGGCATGCTGTAAATGGATTGATCACCAATTCTGGTTTCAAATCTTTCCGGGAGCAGTTCAATATCCGGCATCAGGTTCGCCAGTTCACAGGCTTCAAAAAGTTCTTCATCCGAAGCCGTTGGGTTTGAAAGGCGAAGATTCTGAGCAATCGTACCATGGAAGAAGCGTGACTCCTGTGGCACATAGGCAATATTTTGCCTTAATGTAATTGGGTTAATCTGCCGGATATCCATACCATCAATAATAACTTGGCCGGCCTGGTTCTGATACATGGCGAGAATAATTTTCAGGATCGTTGATTTACCGGAGGCATTGGGGCCAACAATTGCCAGCATATCATGCGGAAGCACTTCGAAACTGGTGCCAAGAAGCGCAGGTTCGCTGCCCTGACGATAACGGAAGCTGACGCGGTCAAAAAGAATGTGACCGGAAAATTCGCGTTGGCTGATATTATCCGGGCTTGGGTTGGCCTCAGTTTTAAGCTTCATCAGCGCGTTAATCTGTTTAACGCTGTTCAGTGTATATTCAAGTCTTGTGAGCGTCAGAAACAGATTTTGAAGTGGTGAAAGAACACGCCAGATCAAAGCCATTGTCGCGATCATAGCACCGACCGACATCTCACCATCAATTACTTTGATGACACCAAAGCCAATGGTTGCCACCCCTGAGCCAAGCATGATTGCCTGGGCAAGATTTTGCAGCAAGAATGACAGCTGGGATGACTGAAACTGGGCATATGCAGTATCTGCGGAAAGGTTTCTGTAACGCTCAATCCATGCGTCTTCTGATGCAGTTTGTTTTATTGTGCGAAGATTTGTCAAAGTTTCAACGAGAAAACCATGCCTGTGAGCACGTGCCCTTGTTGATTTGCTAACCCTTCTTTTTGTTGCGGGGATCATGATTGCAGCAATTATAAAGAATAAAAGCATCATCACGACAGGGATCAGGGCCAGCCATCCGGCAAGAGCGGCAATGACAGCAATAAACATAAAGACAAATGGCAGTTCAAGCACCACATTTATGAGTGTGCTTGAAAATAGTCCTTTTATGACATCAAATTCTTTCAGTCGGGAGACCTGGGTGCCAATAGGCGCAGATTCAGTCATAATTGATGGAAGACCAAGCAGTTTCTCAAACGTCGCGGTGGCCACAATATTTTCAACCCTTGCCCCGATATAGGCGACAAATTTAGACCTGTGCAGACGAATAACAATTTCACATAAAATGGCGAAACTGATGCCAAGGACAAGATAAAACAGGGTTTTTCCTGATTGAGACGGGATAACCTGATCATAAACGGCCATAATAAATAGCGGGACGAGCAGGGCAAAAACATTCAGAAGAAACGTCATCCACAGAAGTTCTTTTATCTCTTTCTTAAATCTTAAGAACAGATCGCCAATCCAATTTTCCGGCGGGATTTCTTCTTTTTCCTTGTTGGTTTGACTTGCATATTTGGTGGAAAGGAAATAGGCATTGCCTGTCATTTCCCCTTCATCGAGATAGACTTCCGACTTGAGCTCACTGTCAAAAACCTTTATTCCATTATCATCTTTTGATAAGAGTACATATGGCTTGCCATCCATGTTAGTGAAAAGGCAGGGAAAAAGCCTTGGATCAACTGTATCAAGATCAACATCTTCAACGGGCTCTGTTTTATAATGCAGATTTGCCAGCGTGTTTCTGAATTCTGTTAAGGTTAGTGTGTCGGCAAAATGCGGAAGTGCTTCAAACAGGTAGCGTATCTGTCCACGCCAGCCGAGGGCTTGTAGAAGCGGAAGCATACAGGCAGCAAATGATGATGTTGCAGTGAATGACCCTATCTTTCCGCTGTTTAATGCCTGCTCGAACTGATCAGCTTTGGCAATTATCAATCGATTTCCGGATTTAGCCATTTGTCAGCTCCCCCACAGATTTCGGTGATTTGATTTCGGTCAGCTCGCCATTTTTCAAATCATAATGTCTGTCTGCCAGTTTAAGCAATGACGGACGGAAACTGACAAGAACTATGGTGCATTTTCCTTTTAATTTTTCCAGTAATTCCTTCAAGTCTTCATCAGAACTACTATCAAGGCCGGAGTTTGCCTCATCAAACAGAATAACGTCAGGATTTGAAGCCAGTGCCCTGACAATAGCAATTCTTTGCACTATACCAGCGGGCAATTCATTTTGGGACGCGTCGCCCACCATCGTTTCAAAACCTTCGGGCATGCGCACCAGAATTTGGCCAAGGTCCATTTGTTCAGCGGCTTTCATGACGGCATCAATTTTATCGTCTCCCTGAAACATTGTCAGATTGTCAAGTATGGTGCCCTGAAATAAGACCGGTTGGCTTGGCAGGTATGCCATTCTTTTCCTTAGACTGTTTGTGCTGTATTTTTCCGGGTTTTCACCGTTGATCAGCAATTCACCACTGGTTGGTTCAAGGCCGCCCATAAGTGACCAAAGTAATGTTGATTTACCGCTACTATTGCCGCCACGAATACCAATAATATCGCCATGATCAAGTTTCAGATTTATATTCTTAAGTGCAAATTCATTATTATTATTATATTTGAAGCAGAAATTTTTGAGTTCAACTGTCCTGACAGCTCCCAGTTCTTTGGTCTCTTTAGTGCGTTCCTGACCAATATTATTAACAAGAGTGAGCTTTTCATGCGCAATCTGAATGTGTTGATATCTGGTCCAGATGCCCAGCGCCCGAAGCAACGGCTGAACGGTACGACCGGATAGCAAAATACTTGCGGCCAGAATACCTAAGGTGATTTGATTATCTATCACAAGAAGACTGCCGATTGCGGCAACAGCCACCATTGTTATCTGTGAGAAAATAGTGCCGATACCCTGGGCAAGACTGTTAAGATAAATTACATTATAGCTGGATTTGGAACAGTTCTCCATCAGCTTCTCATAACGACGACCCATGAGATTTTCCATGGCCATGCTTTTGACGGAGTGAACACCCCGCAAAACTTCAATGATAAAGCTGTATTTACGATCTTCCCAAAGGGCATCTTCTTCAATCGCATCACGCAGTTCTACGCCGAGCTTGAAAGCAACCGATCCCAAAATGGCAAGGAGTAAAACGGGAACAACAAGCAGCCATCCTCCTATATATCCTAAAATTGCCAGGAAAAGGACCACAAAAGGTAGGTCCATAATGGCAAGACTGGCCTGGGTTCCGTAAAAGTCCCGAATAGAGTCAATAGCGCTTAGTCTGTCCAGCTGTTCGCCTGATGGCACGGATTCGAGTTCAACCAAATTACCGCGCAGGATGCTTTTCATAGCTCCCAGACCGGTTTCATGCTCATATTGAGCGCCGATCCACCCTACAAGATAGGACCTCGCTGAGCGAAGCAACACATCGAGAATAAGTATAACAACAAGACCAATAATCAGCATGCTGAGTGTGTTTAATGCCTTATTCGGTATAAGGCGGTCATAAACCTGTAAAAGCACCATTGGTAGAGCCAGCGACATAATATTAATCACAGCTGATGCCAGTATGATATCTTTTCGAAATACTGGTTTAAGGCCTTCTTTTATCTGCTCAACATTATCTTTTGAGAATTTATTATTACTCTGAATCATAAAGCATTTCTTTTATTTGTTTTCTCAATTATATTAACCATAAAAATTAACCATAACCAGTTATATATTGTTCCGTTGACGTTTGTAACTGTTTATTTGAATTGATTATTAAATTTATTTGGTTTGAAATTTTAATAAGCGAATATTTATTATTCGTTAAAAAATGAATTTTATCTAAAAATCATAATAATTAAAGGGTTAAGCTAATCTTAATCTTTTATTTAATTTTATTTTTTATGCTTATTTAAGACATATTTATAATTATTATTTACGAAGTATTTACCATCGCTGGAAACCAAATATTCACCATTGATTGGTATGCTATCTGTGAATTGTTATATATATAGTATATTAACAGATACTAATTTAGAATTCTGATATAAATTATTTTATATCTAATAAGGTAAGTTGGAGTATTTTTATGGCTGATCAAAGCTCAAAAACGAACATCGCAAATTCAGGGCAACAGGACCCGAATGATCCTATTCTGCAGGGGATAGACAGGGTTCAGAGCAAAGAGCAGATTGATAGCCGTCTCTCTTCGGAAGCGCCGATACAGACTGATGATACTCATACAAAATCCAACATCCATTTGGGCAGCGGTGATGATGGCGGAAAAGCCTCCGGACCCGAAGACAAAGTAGGAGGATATGAAAATCAATCCCCCCAGTCACCTGATCTGGCTGCGCGTGCTTATAAAATTCCTGACGGTGGATTTATTGAAGGGCCTGGCAATCAGTATGTCCCTGAAACACCGCCTGAGCAGGAAATTACGGAATATCAATCATCAGGTCGGGCCACTCCGCAGATTGAGTTGGAAGACGATCAGAATGCAAGTCAGCCTGACCAAATTAATGGCATTGGTGGATCGCCACTTATTCAGAATGCATTTGTAATAAATCCGCTTTTTAATGAAGTTAATCCTGATTTGCCTGTTGATAATGGCAATCAGAATGAAAATTCTCCACCAACTACGTCTCTTATTGATTTGGGGGCGACGAACGAAGATAACTCAGTCACATTTTCAGACGAGGATCTTCTGGCCAATGCCAGTGACCCTGATGATGATCCGCTGACAGTGGGCGATGTAACTATTGACCCGGAATATGGCGAAATCATTGATAATGGTGATGGGACATACACATTTGTGCCATCTCCCGATTTTAACGGCGATGATTTGCCGATCACCTATACTATTTCTGATGGAACTTCCACCATACCAGGAAGTGCCATAATTGATGTGCTGCCCGTTAATGATCCCCCTGCATCTGCAGATAATGATGCCGTAATTGAAGAAGACCATATTCATACTTTCAGCCTTGATGATTTTGCCTTCAGTGATGTTGACGGGGACAGTTTTGACCATATTACCATTATTAATCTGCCGGTGCAGGGGTCACTGACTTTTAATGGCAATCCTGTAACAGCGGGTGATGAGATTGCGGCGGCTGATCTGGGACTTCTTGTATTTACTCCAGATGCCGATGAAAATGGAAATGATTATGCCACATTTGACTTTACCGTCAATGACGGCACGGATGATAGTGAGCAATATACGTTCAGCATTGATGTGACGCCTGTGAATGACGCACCAACATCTGCTGATGGTGATGCCATCACCAATGAAGATACCTTATATACCTTCCAGCCTGCGGATTTTACTTTTGATGATATCGATGGCGATAGTCTTGATCATATCACCATTGTTGATCTGCCGGCAAACGGCACGCTTTATTATGACGGCAATCCGGTTAATCCGGGCGATAATATTGCAGCGGGCAATATCGGTCTCTTAAGCTTTATGCCGGATGCGGATGAGAATGGGGACAATTACGCAACATTTAATTTTACCGTCAATGACGGATCGCTCGACAGTGATCCGCAGACAATTACGGTTGATGTGACACCAGTC
>JAWKXO010000004.1:300000-395341 GCA_041396985.1 Emcibacteraceae bacterium | reverse complement strand
TGATGGCCCGAACGAACAAATTGGCTATGTTGAGAATTTAAATCAGTCCGAGGAGCTTATTATTTCATTGGACAAGAGTATTTCTTCCATGGACTTAACCATTACCCATCTATTTCAGAATGATGATAATACATCACAGGACGAAATCGGCTATTACACACTTTACGAAAATGGTGTGGTGGTCGGAAATGGCACATTTACCGGTATCGCCGGGGGTGGTGAAATGCCATTGTCAATAAATCCTGGGGGCGGTGTTACATTTGATCAGGTTATTTTCACCGCTGATAAAGATGTGACCAACGGGGTTGAAGGAAATAGTGATTATTTTATTAAAACGATCAGTTATGATCAAAATAATCTGGTTCAAAACACACAATTGTTTGCCGTAACGATTGCAACAGCCCTTACTGATACAGATGGTTCTGAAAATCTTTCCGATGTTATTATAGGCGGCGTGCCGGATGATACTTTCTTTGTCAATGGGGAGATGAATCCAGTCGGGATCAATAATCATGATGGTACCTGGACCTTTAGTCCTGAGGAAATTGAAGGGCTATGTATTTCGGTTCCGAAAGGTCATCAGGAATTTAATCTTACAGCGGCACTTACGTCTACTGAGGTCAGCAATAGTGATGCTGAAACCTCTTTTGCCAATGCACAAATTGGCGTGCCGGAAGAAAATTTTGATGAAGGACCGGCTGTACCAGAAGGATATGATGAAACATATGGACATGACACCAATGACCAGATTTATGGTGATGAGAATAAAAACTATATTGATGGCGAGGGGGGTAATGATAAGCTATATGGCGGCGGGAATGACGATATACTGGTTGGAGGAAGCGGCAATGATGACCTGAACGGTCAGTGTGGAGATGATGAGCTTTACGGCGGCGCTGGAAATGATGCCTTATTTGGTGGTAGCGGAAACGATACCATCTACGGTGGTAGTGGCCTGGATACCATTCATGGTGGCAGCGGCAATGATTTACTATTTGGCGGATCAGGCAAAGATACAATTCATGGTGAAGATGGAAATGATGTAATAATAGGCGGAACCGGAAATGATAATCTTCATGGCGGTGATGGAAATGATATTTTCATTTTTGGTCTTGGCGATGGCGATGATAAAGTTCATGGAGGTTCCGGTTGCTCATGGGTTGATACAATTGAGCTAAGCGGCTTTAACGGACTTGAGCATGAAGTCGGCTGGACGCTTGTACTTGATAATGGTTCATCCATTCAGTCAACGGATGACAATGCCGGTGAAATGCTGCTCTCACATGATGCTGATGGCACAATTACTTTTGATGAAGGCGGATCTATCACTTTTGAGAATATAGAGAAAATAAGCTGGTAAAATTGTCTGCCAACTTATTATACCCAGAATGAATAAAGGCATTTCAGATGGAATGCCTTTATTATTTTCGTTTTAATTTGAATAAAATTTTAAATATTTTCCTATTTTACATATTTCTAATTTTATATAAAACATTGTTAATAAAGAATTTTATTTAATTTTTTAATGATGTCATAAAATAATTTTAACAAATCATTTACCATCAAAGACAACCACTTCTTCACTATTTTCTGATAAAAATAATCAAATTGTTAGTGAGCGACTTTGCTTGTGGAGAGAATGATGGCTGACCAATCATCAAAAGGACAAAATTCGAAAGTTATAAATCAGATTGATGATGATCCATATTTTTATCAAGAGATTAGCGATAAAAATTTTGAAAATCCTGAACACCGTCTGTCAGGGGAAAAATGGGATCATTCATCAGATACGCAGACACGCTCAAATATTCATATTTCAGACAAAATCAGTGACGAAAAAGGTGAAAAGCTAGACCTCCAAGCGGATTACAAACAAAAAGCTGAGCATTCGATTGATTTTGGGTCCATAAGTTCTACTGAACATAGTCAATTTCAGAGTCCTGGTCAGGACAGTGTAAATATTTTCGGGTTTTATGACAGTGGCGTACATCTGAAAGACTTTCTGTTTTCCGCAGGCAGATCTTCAGGTGCCATCAAATTTGAGAGACCCGATGATGTCACCGTTACAGAAGAAGCTGTAACTTTTAAAGATGGCTCGGGCGTGGACAGTACCGAAGACCCATCATCAGGTGGGGGTAGTCATGTTGCTGAAATGCACGCATTATTGGAGGCTGAATTTTCCGATAAAGAAAATTCAGAATTATCCAGCTCTTCTTCGGGGCAAAATGGCGACGTTAGTAATAATGACGTGTCATATGATCAGAATTCTTTAGCAGAAAATAACTCATCGGAAAATTCAGATGGGCAACCTACAAATCAGAATGTTGTTGGCCTTGACTTTCAACAGGATCAGTCAGGTTTAGAAGATCAGCAGGCCCAGTCGGAAAATGAAGAAGAAGGAGCTGAAGGCGAAAGCCAAGCCAATAACGGCAATGGCAATGGCGATCAGGAAGCACCTGGAAACTCGTCAGAAAATAATAATGCTGAAAATGCCCAAGAGGACGAGCAGCAGCAAGCCGGTTCAGAAGACCAGCAGGCCCAGGATGATGAAGAAGAAGGGACAGAAGGCGGAAACCAAGCCAATAACGGCAACGGCAATGGTGATCAGGAATCACCCGGAAACTCGTCAGAAAATAATAATGCTGAAAATACCCAAGAGGATGAGCCGGAACAGGGAACTTCAGAAAATCCGGTAAATGAGCAGGTCGTTAGCGAACCAGAAATCAATGTTATAGAGGGAAATAATTCGAATAACACGCTTGAAAGTACTCAGGCAGGGGAAAAAATATTTGGTTATGGTGGTCATGATACCATTACGGGTTCTGCCGGCGACGATGTGATTGTCGGGGGTGCTGGTAATGATACGTTATCGGGCGGTGAAGGTGATGATACCTTTGAGATTGGTCAGGGTGACGGCTATGATGATTTTGACGGTGGCAGCGGGTCGGACCGGATTGTTGCGACTGACGATAATGTAACGATCGGTATCAACAATCATTTTAATCCGGAAGACAGTATTGAGGAAATCAGTGGCGATGGCCACAGCGGCGTGTCGATTGCCGGTGACGGATCGAATAACAATATGGACTTCAGCGATACGGTGCTGACGGATATTGAGAAGATTGACGGCGGATCGGGTCATGATACCATTACGGGTTCTGCCGGCGACGATGTGATTGTCGGGGGTGCTGGTAATGATACAGTATTACTTTCAGGTAACCAGGCAGATTATATTATAACTGAAAATGATGATGGTACATATACAATTGAAGATACAGTGGGAGGCCGAAATGGCACGGATATTATTGATTCTGTAGAAACGATTCAGTTTGCTGATAATTCTTTGGCAGTGGAATCTGCGGCAGAGCAGTCTGCTCAAGCGCAAGCTGCTGCATTACAGGAAATAAACATTGATGATGATGATGATGATCACGACCATCACGACCATCACGATGATGAAGATGATGAAGATGATGATCACGACCATCACGATGATGAAGATGAAGATGAAGATGATGAAGATGATGATCACGGTCACGGTCACCAAAGTGAGGATCATGATCACGGACACCATGATAGTGACGACGATCAAGAAGATGAAAATGAATTTCATGACAATAACGGATATGGTAATGGTGATCAGGAAGCACCTGGGAATTCGTCAGAAAACAATAATGCTGAAAATGCCCAAGGGAATGAGCAGGAACCATCTTCTGTCGAGCTTAATCAGTCAAATGGTGTTTACGATATATCAGCCGGTGGGATAGTGACGTTAAATGTCAATTATGTATCTTCTGATGCCGGATATAACAGTTCCCATGGTTTTTATGTTGCTGATGCGGACGGCAATCCGATTGGCGGAATGATTGTTGAGGATAATGTCAAAAGCTTTTCAGATAATATGATAACATTTAATACAAGCGATTATCCGGGTGGCGCGAGTGTCGGGTTTTTCATTATTCCGGACGGTAATGATGAAAATTCGGGTCTGTCAGGCGGTGAAACCGTAACTTTTGAGCAAATTAACGGTCATTGGACACCGATGGTGGATGGGCATGCTCTCTCCAGCGCTGAAAATGCGCCAGCTTATTTCAGCGATATGGCCCTCAATTCTGACGGTGTTAATCATATGATTGATAGTTCTGAAGATGGAAATCAAAACTGGGAAGATCTTGATGATGGCGGAGATCATGACTATCAAGATGTTAATGTTGATGTAAGCGTCTTTTTAGAGATTAGTGACCCGGTTCACGGAATTACCGTTCAGGGGACCGTCGGTGCCGAAAATTTGCAGGGCGGTGATGGGGACGATACCTTGATCTATAACAGTGACAGTATTTGGAACGGAAACAAAGCCCATAACGTTGAAACGGGTGAAAATGCTGGTTTAGCTGGCCATAATCGTTCAAGTGATGTTTTTGATGGTGGGGATGGTCATGACACAATTCAGGGCTCTTCCGGAGATGATGCCTTATTCCTAGATGATGGGATAAGTAGCTTCGCGTCCGGCAGTGAGGCCAGAATACAGAATATTGAAGAAATTGACATGGGCGATGGTAATGACATAGTCGATATGACCTCAAGCAAATATACCTATGATCAGGGTATTACTGTTCATGGTGGGGATGGCGATGATGTAATCTGGACCTCAACCGGCAATGACCAGATAGATGGCGGTGCTGGAAATGATAAGTTATTTGGCGGGGATGGCGATGACACGCTTACATTCCTCGCCCACCAGGGAAATGATATTGTCGATGGTGGTAGTGGAATGGCATGGACTGACACAATAAATCTAGATGGGTTTAGTGGTGAGTTCCATGAAGTTGGTTGGACTTTGACCCTTGATAATGGTTCATCCATTCAATCAACTGATGACAATGCCGGTGAAATTCTGCTTTCCCATGATGCCAGCGGGACAATTACTTTTGATGATGGCGGATCCATTGATTTTGAGAATATAGAAAAGATCGTGTGGTAAATAGTATTTTAGATCTGTCTTCTATGCATTATTTCAGGGGACATTCTTACCGTTTATATTTATACACTGCATTTCTTTGTCCAGTTTAACCATATTAGGTAAAGACTCATAAATTTTATTTTTGATCGCTGTCATACCACCATGCTCTTTAATCCAGTTATTTTCATCTGTATTAAAATGCATTGGTACTATATGTCTGGCATTAAAGGCGGTTTTTACCAAATTAATTCCTTCCTCATCGGTAAGAGCCCAATAAGGTATAAGTAACCAGTCTATCTTGGCCAGATTGGTTCCGGCCTTGAGGAGATCTTCAAGTTTGGCATCAATATCGCCTACATGCATTATTGATTGTCCGTCAATTTCAATCATGACACCAATATTTTCAGTTGGGTTTTTCTCACCATGGCTGATACCAAATACTGTGGTTGGAAAGGGTAAATCAATATATGAATGCTGTGTTCCAATAAAAGGTGTAATGTGCATTATTCTATGGTCATTATTTTCGGACAGATTATCATCTTTTAATATGTTATAGGCTTGTTCGGTCATAAGACCCACGGCTTTGGGGTTGGAAGACAAATGCTTTATAATCGGTGCAGGTTTCATATGATCATCATGAAAATGAGTGACGACTATCATTTTTACATTATCAAATGGTTCTTCTGCATTTTCGAGTTTTTCCTCAAGTTGTTTAGTGGCTGTTGCATAACCTTCCAGACCGTCCGCAAATAATGCATCAAATAACACACTACTACTTCCGTCTGATACATAAAAACCTGCATTGGCAATATGGCAGAGTTCTGCGGAATTCACAAAGGAGGGTTGACATATCATGAAGAAAATCAAAAAATATAAATATTTTTGCAGCATGTGATTAACCCTATATCCGTTGTTGTTATTTCAGTATCAGAATATGCTCCGGTTTTAAGAACCATGGTGGGACAATGGCCGGAATATTGGACAGAGGCAATATTTCCTCCGGCAAATCAAACCCGAGTGTGTTGATCATGAAATCGCGTCTTTTCATGCAACGATCATAGCATTCCGGATGGATTATTTTAAGCTTTGCACGCAGCTCCGCATCAGCAATAACAATGCCGTCTTCCATTCGGGTTGAACCGTAAATGGGGGACGAGGGGATGACGTCTACCTGAAACATCATACCGGAGCGGATGGGCAGGTCCGATCCCTCATAGATCGGCGAACTGACCCATTCATCAAGATGAATGAGATGGCCAGCATTTAAAAAGATACCGAATTTTTCAAAAGGAAGTGTTCCATAAATTATATCATGGAGCAGTTTGCCTTTGGTGCCGATCCGCAAATTCCGAAACCAGTTTGCCATGGCTTCAAAATAGGGTGCTGCAAAAGCATTGATATAATCTTGAGCTCCGGCGGGCAGATCATTGGCACTTTCCGCGACCCAGCCGGCACGGCAAATGTTGCTTCCCCAGTAACAGACGTTAAATGAAAAGACATCACCTTTGCTTAAGATTCTGCCTTGTGGTCCACATAGACCGGGGAGATTTCCGCTGGCAAAGGTCGGATGGCAGCCGAGCGGCTCTCCATCCCATTCTATAAATTTTGCAACCTCAAAATCACTCATTCCCTCACGCATGCCGAACAAAATTCTTTTTACGGCTTCTGATGTTTTAATGTTGGAATATTCAAATATGGCAATTTCATCGACAGAAACAACAGAGCGAAAACCATATCCCGGATGCATGAAAAGATCGGTTGCATTATCGACTTGATCATGGCCGGCGACTTTACGTGCCGCATCTGCAATAAAGCTGGGAATATCAAGGGCAAGTTGTCCTGCAGGATCCTCATTTTCCCCAAAATATTTCCAACCGACTGCGCCGATTCTGGCGTTTTCATCCATGCCTTCTTCGGCAAATATTTCGCCTAGCGTTCTGCTTTTATCACGCCCCTGATTAAGCAGTGAAAATGGTTGATAAAGCTCTGATCGCATATCGCCACTTTTATAAAGCGGGCTGTGGGGCAAATACCCTTCGCATTCATTACCGATCAGGATCAGGGGTTTGGCGTCAAAGCGTAAAATAAGCAATGCTTCTTCAAAACGCGGATCAATATTGCACATCCATGTAAGGTTGGCGAAATGCTCCCGGTCAGCATAAATCAGAAGATGGCTATAGCCACGGACTTCCATGGCCTCACGAACCATTTGAAGTCTTTTAAGATATTCATCCAGTGAAATATCGGCCGGGCGTTCGCCGATGCCGAATTCCGGCCAGTCAATTTCGCTTAAAACCGCTTTTTTCATCAGGCCAGAATTTCCTTCACTGCACGGTGGGCTTCTTTGATGGCTGCTTTTGTTGTTGCATTGGCATCAGAATCTGAGTTGGCAATGTGAATATTGCCAAATGGCTGACGGCCAATAACCCATGGTTTATCCTCTTCTGCGAATTCCTCACCCCAGAGCAGGTCATTGCTATAGGCATACCCATGCGGCCAACGGTTGACGGTAATAGCCTCAATATCGCGGTCAGCATCAAAACCGACTTCGCCGAAAGCCTGTGTAAGCTGTTCTTTGACGTGGCCTTCAAATTCTTCAAAGGTGGTTGTCAGGATTTGCCGGCGTCCTTCGCGCCATTGTTCCGGGCCTTTTATATCGGTAAATAAGGGCACATGACACATATGGACGATAATCGGCTCATCAGGGGATTCAGAACATTTATAATCGCCAATGGAGACTGGGTAATCCAGCTCGGCCTGTTTATAAAAACCGCCGGTAAAATAAACGAAGCTGGTTTTCATTTTGATAAACGGCTGCCAGTTATTAATCAGCACTTTGGTATAAACGAGCGGAACTTTCACATTAAAGGCCAGATTTTCCTTTTGTTTTTCAGACATTTCAGGACAGATAAAAGGAATGGCCATATTATAGCAGGCCATGATACATTTTTTGCCGCGAACCTTATGAGGTACTTCATCACGCACATAGGTTACTTCTACGGCTTTTCCATCTTCTGTATTAACCGCGTGAACGACAGTGCTGTTTAAGCGGATATTGACATTTTGATCATTGCGGTCAAGTTTCGAATAATCGGCTTTCGTGGTCACGACATCTTCCATGGTTGTACCCGGCATTGCTTCAGGTATCAGTTTTCGAACCAAGAGACGCGCAACAGAGGCATTGCCATCGGGAAAATGGAAAATATAGGGATCATCCCCACGACCGGTATGGATTGGCAATGTATAATCAACACCAGGAATACCGCCATCATAATATTGAACGGATGTTGTTGGAACTTCTTCCATATCAACACACCAGAAGCTCATCCCCCAATGCTGATAAATGTTGATGACCTGTTCATCAACCTTCACATAATCACGAAGGAAGCTTGAATATCCTGTTTTCTTAAGGATTTTGAATTTTTCCTCAACCGGTGTTCCTTCAAGATAATCGACTTCAGCCGTCTGGACGCGGATGAAATCCGCTCTTGCTTTGTCCGTCAGTGGTGCTTCGGCCGCGAATTCTTCCCATGATTTCTGACCGTAACCGGTCACATGTTTTGTTTCGCCAAAATTTTCTTTATCAAACACGATTGAAAAACCAAGCCCTTTGGACGGATAAAGATCCTGTTTGAAGGCGGTGTAGAATTTATCCAGATCAATGCCGATATCCTTTAAAAGATCAAGTGCCACCTGTGGGTAGGAAGATGGTGTGTCAATGGCTTCTGTGCCGCCATAGCTGATGCGGGTATTGTCACCATGCTTAAATTCATTACGTTTGGCATGACCGCCAAAATCGTCATGGTTATCGAGGATAAGAATTTTGGCATCGGGGTGTTTCTGACGATAAAAATAAGCCGATGATAGGCCGCTGATCCCGCCGCCTACAATTACCAGATCATATTCATCATCAATGATATCGGTTTGCCAGTCTTCACCCATTACGCGCGCATGCATAGTTTCCCATGAGCCATCATGGCTGCCACGCAGACCGTTCTTGGCAGGCGGATAATAATCTTTGCTTAATGTAAATCCATTATCTGTCGATTTTGCATTTGGTTCAACGCCGCATGATACGATCCATGGGGTCATAATTGTTGCGCCAATGGCAATTTGTGTTCCGTTTAAAAAATCCCGGCGGGTGATGTCTTTTTTCATTTTTTGTTCCCTTATCTGATTAAGGGTACGGTAGAGGGAATAGGGTTAAATTGCAAGTATGATTTATCCCTATTCAGTTTTATGGTTATTCGGCAAGTTCGTTAAAAGTTTAACCTTTAATTAGCTATAATCCTCTATGCTGACATTTCAAAAATGAAAATGCCAAGACATTGATTTAAGAACAGATTTTAGGATTAAAAGAGGTTGGCCAGAGTGACAGAAAGTAAATCGGACCCGGTTTTGTCGGTCGTAGTGCCGCTTTATAACGAACAGGATAATATTTCCACACTGGTGGAAAGACTGGATTTATCCTTAAAAAACATTGGCTTATCATATGAAGTTATTCTGGTTGATGATGGAAGCCGGGATAATACATGGTCCAATATTCAGGAATCCTGTAATAATTATCCGGAGGTCAGAGCCATCCGCTTTTCCAGAAATTTTGGACATCAGCATGCGATTTTTGCGGGGCTAAAGCTGGCGAAGGGGCAGGCAATCATCAGCATGGACGGTGATCTTCAGCATCCGCCGGAAGTGATTGAAAAACTGGTTAATGAATGGAAAGCTGGAGCCAAGATCGTTAACACCATCCGTGAGGATAAGGAAACGGCAGGGCCCTTTAAGCGATATTTTTCAAAGCAGTTTTATAAGATTTTTTCTGTACTTTCCGACCTTCCCCTTGAAAAGGGCAGTTCAGATTTCCGGCTTATTGATCGTAAGGTAAGAGACGAAATTATTTCCTTCGGGGATGTGGATATATTTTTAAGAGGGGCCATCCAATGGGTAGGCTTTGATGTCAGGCAGGTAAAGTTTATTGCCAGCTCAAGACATCAGGGATCAACCAAATTTACATTAGGGCGGATGATAAGGCTCGCTACAGGTGCCATCATATCATATTCAACAGTGCCCCTTAAAATCGGGGTATGGATCGGGGCGATTACCAGTATTCTGTCCTTTATTGAACTGGGGTATACTTTTTATATTTATACCCAAGGGGTCGCTGTGCCCGGTTGGGCATCAACGATCGGGGTTACATCGCTTCTATTTGGTGTTCTGTTTTTTAATATCGGCATCATAGGTATCTATCTGGCCCGTATTCATAAATCACTACAGGGGCGCCCTCCTTATATTATCAGTGAAAATTATGCTGCCGATCGGAAGGGGATTAAACCATGACCATTCTGTCAAATATTTTAATTATGCTGGTCTACATCATCACGAGTGTCACCGGACTCGTTTTTCTTAAACAATCTGACGGGGCACTGATATCCACTAAGGGGATTGCCGGCATATTTTTTTACGGACTTGGCTTTCTGATCTGGTATGTGATTGTAACCAGAATTGCTTTATCCCTTGCCTTTCCCATTGCGGCAGGTGGACTTGTGGTCGCCACCCAGATCGCCGGATATTTTATTTTAAAGGAAAATTTAAGCGTTTCCCACCTGATCGGTGTGGCCTTGATTATTGCCGGAATTTCATTTGTGGCAACGGGTGAGACGCACATATGAAACCCGACAGTCAGGAAAAGCAGCTTATTGAGCAGCAGAAGACCCATTTTAATTCAATCGCCGGAAAATATAAGGAAGCCAGAAGCGGCGAAAAACATCTGCTGATCAAGCAATTGATCTGGCACCACTGTCTTAAAGGGCTGGCGTTCGATAAGGCCAAAAAATATAAAGTGCTTGAAGCCATGTGTGGATTTGCCGAAGGACGAACCCTGATTATCGATCATCTGGGGCTGGATATTGACTATAGTGGATTTGATTATAGTGATGTTGTGGTGAATGATTTAAAATCTCAACATCCGGACCTTGATATCCGGCAGGAAGATGCGACCAGATTTCAACCGGAAGCAGATAATTTTGACATAATCATTCTCATCGGCGGGCTTCATCATGTCCCAAACCATGCGGCACAGGTTGTTAAGAACTTAAGCGGCGGGCTTAAAAAGGGCGGCATGTTCATTAATTTCGAACCGACTTACGGCAACCCGGTTACAAAGTGGGTGCGCCGGAAAATATATCAGAAGAACCCACTTTTTGATGAAGAAACAGAGCGGGATTTTGCCGTTTCCGAACTAAAAGGCTTTTTTAAAAATGCCGGTTTTAATCCGCTGCGCCTGCATTATCCCGGACTTTTATCCTATGTACTGTTTTATAATCCCGATGCGTTTCCACTTTTAAATATAGGTGGCAAGTGGCTGGTGAAGCTGACATTTCTGATTGACCGGCTTTTTTATGCCAATTTCATCGGGGCCTGTTTTTCATTCGCCACTCTTTCCGTCTGGCGGAAAGATTAGGGGCCGATCATGAACAAAATGGTCGCTCTATCAAAACAAAATATCTATTTCGCCATTGGTATGGTTTTCAGCTTCAGTGTGCTTTTGCATTTTTATAACCATTACTGGTATCCTCCGGATGACGGGGCCTATGCCCATGTAGCGGACAGGATTTTATCCGGTGAAATACTGAATCTGGATATTCATGATGTTCATTTTGGGTATATCAATTTCATCAATGCGGCGGCATTTGCCCTGTTTGGAAATGAAATGGTCAGTATGCGAATTCCTATTGTGATTATGGGGCTTATACAGGCGGCGCTCATTTTCTGGCTCCTGAACCCCAAAGGCCCGGTCGTGGCATTATGTGGGGTACTGGTACTTTCATCGCTTTCCTTCATTCAATATTTAAATCCGACAGCCAACTGGTATGGCCTTTTCCTGACAATCCTGACCATTGTTGCTTTTCAGAAAATACCGGAAAATTACAAATATAAATTTCTGGTCATCGGCTATCTTTTGATCACACTGTTCCTGTTTCGGCAGCTTTCCGGCGTTATAACTTCAATGGGGGCGGTGTGCTATATTCTTTATTCGAAGGCGGAAAATATATCGCTTAAAAATGCGGTGATTTCCAAACTTTTATTTGCAGTGATGATTTTGGGTCTTAGCGGTTATCTGTTTATGAAAGTGCCTGCTTCCGCCATAATTTTATTCGGGTTATGGCCTTTGTCATTACTGATAAACGGTTTCTTCCGTGTGTCGGTGGATAATAAAACGCTTCTTAAAATTTTGGGCAAAATGTTGATCGGGGGAATTCTGGCTGCGGCACCGCTTCTTATTTATCATATTTATCATGGTTCACTTTCGAGCTGGTATAATGACACGGTTATTTCGGCGATGTCACTGACGGAGCTCAACTTTATACAGAAAAGAAGTTTTCTGGATTTTCTGATTTTCAGTGTGGTTTCAATCACCAAACTGCCGCCATTTGATGTGCTTTTGAATAACCTATACTGGATTTTGTTAATCCTGATTACTCCTGTGTTGGGAATAGTATCTTTTTTGAAAATTTGTGGCCGGAATCAGGATAGGTTGATGTTATCGGCCCTGCCGTTTATTGCGATTTTTTATGCTCTGGTCACTGTGCATTATCAGATTTTCATTTATTTATATTATACGGTTGGTCTGTCGCTCTGCGCCATATTATGGATGTGGGGTTCAGCCAATGCATTAAAAAGAAACTGTATGGCTTTATTGAGCTTTTATATATGCACAATTGCCCTTTATTTCCATGCAGGGCAGTCCTCTAACCGCTTTATCCCGCAAATACTGCGTGGTGAAAGAACGGCAGAAAATGAAGTTTTCTTTGCGGGAAATGTAGGTCTCTGGCTCAGGGAAAATGAAGCGGCAACCTACCATCATATCATTGATCTGGTGGATAAGCATGTCGGTCAGAATGAAACCATATTTGCATTTCCATCAAACTCAGAAATTTATTATATTACAGGGCGGAAAAATCCGTTTCGTTTTTTTAACAGCTCATTCGGTATTCATAAAGCCGAACAGTATGATGATGTTATGACGACACTTAAAACCAACGCGCCGCGCATGGTGTTCTATACGCCGGATGATAAATATAACACGGAAAATTCACTTAAAATATATCAGTATATAAAAAGCAGATATGACCTTCTGGAAACGGTCGGGGGTATGGAATATTATCTGCTTCGGAACTAATAATCAGGTCGGGACCGAACCGACATGCTGAATGGTTTCGGCGGCGATGATCGCGCCTTTTTCAAGGGCCAGATCAATTTTCTGATCATGCATATAGCTTGATAAAAATCCGGCAGCGAAGGCATCGCCGGCTCCGGTGGTATCAACCACCTGATCGACGGGCACGGCGGGGTGGCTGATTTTAATTTGCCCTATTATGGCGATACTGCCCATATCCCCTAACGTAATGACCATCAGCTTATTTGTATTTTCTGCAATTGTGGTTATGCGGCTGATCATTTCAGTCTGATTATGGTTTAGACCGAAAAAGGCGATATCTATTTTTTCGATGTTTCGTTCAAGCAGGTCGAAATCAGGATCGGTGGAAAAATCCGAAAAATCAACGGCCAGTGTGCCAGAGATGGGCGAGGCGAGAACTTTTTCAAAAACATTATGGATTTGCCAGTAAACCGGGGTCATCACCAGATCGGCATGTTGTATCACATCCCGCTGCATATTGTTCAGATCAAAATATTCAAGGATACCGGGGTCGTATCTGGTAAAAATTTTTTCCCCCCTTTCCCCGATCTCAATATATTGTACGGGCGTGGAACCCGGATGGGTATTAATGTAGCAATTGATACCGTCGATATTGACGGCGTCCACTGCAACCCTGGCTTCCGGGTCATCATCACCGACCATGGAAATAATGTTGATTTCATCATCCGGCTTGAAGCAGCGGCGTGCCTGGCGTGTGAAATTGGCGGTGATACCACCGGGAAGAAGCCTGTTTGAGGGAAGATAGCGATCAACCCCGCAATCGCCGACGCATGCTATTTTCATTTTTATAGCCTTCCCAAAGCTTTCAGTAATTTTTCGACCCGTGCTGCATTGACAATTTGATCCTGCATCAGGGCCGTGCCGACAATGGCGCCGTCGCAGTGGGATAATAGCTCAACAGCATTGTCCGCATCGGTGCCGCTGCCGATGATTACGGGGACACCCGCGCCTTTGCCGGCATTGATCAGGTCATTAATAACCGGGGCATCACCAGTGGCATCACCGCTGACAACGACGGCATCTGCATGATGGTCTGTGGCCAGTTTTGCCGACTGTTCTATGGTGCGTTTAACAAGCATTTTTGCATATTTAACCTGAATATCCGCCATGATCAGGATATCTTCTGCATCAATGGATTTCCGGTATTTGATGACCGCTTCCGGGTCAATGTCAAATTCGCCATATTCGGGTCGGGACATAGGGTCAACAAAATAGTCGGTTCGGATAAACTGTGCCCCGGCTGCTTTCGCTACATCAAGGGAAGCATTAGCATCATTCAGGAGTATTTCCACACCAATGACACAATTTCTACTGGCCTTGACCACAGCTTTGGTCACTTCGGTCATAGCCTTGATTGTTTGCGGTTCTGCCTTAACCCGGTGGGGTCTGTCATATTCATTTTCAATCAACGCACCGTCAATGCCGTATTTTTCAAGGATGCTTAAATCATGAAGGGCACTTTCGATAATGGCATCCATACCGGGGGAGTTCTCATAATCCGGCAGCGGTGGTAAATGAATCATCGCAATGATTGGCTTTTCATTTTTAAAAAGCGATTTGAAATTGGTCATGGTTTTGATTTTGCGTTCTTTAGAATGAAATAAACAGGGATGGAGGTTAGAGACAGCGCAATGCCATAAAGGCTTTGTTCCGTGTTATAAATAAGTGCGCTTATGATTAGAATTGACATTGTAAAAATGAAAATCAGCGGCACAAGCGGGTAAAGTGGCGTTTTAAAATCGTCAGGTTTGCTTAAGCGCGGACGCAAGATAAATATGCTGGAAACAATCCAGATATTGATAAACTGGAGCGGCACCACCAGAAAATTGACGATTTTGGCAAAGGTTCCAAAAAACAGCAGGAAGATAATCGCCATTACCGCCGAATAAATGATTGATCCTGACGGCACCGATGTTTTCGGCGAAAGATAGGATAGCGCCTTAAAAAACGGACCCATGAATGTTTTTGAGGCATCCTCGGTAAAGTCGGATACGGTGGCATAATAGAGCCGCGGGATGGACATGACCAGCCCGCCGATAGCTCCGAATATGGAAATCCATATAAGGATCTGGATGACTATTGCCCCTTTTGATCCAAAAGCCGCTTCAGCCACGGTGGTCGCAACAATAGTTGGATTATCGCGCATGAAGTCAAGCGGCACCACGCTTAAGAAGGCATAATTAATCAAAAGATAAATGGCTATCACGGCCATCACACCAATACCGATACCAAGCGGTAAATTCTTTTTTGGGTTCTTAACTTCGCCGGCCAAATGTGAGGCGTCGGCCCAGCCGTCATAGGTGAAAAGAACAATGCCGACACCAAGGCCGATAAACTGCATCGTACTCCAAAGATCAATTTCCGTTGTTGCTTTTGCCGTTTCACTGACCCATTCGATGGGGGAAGCAAAAAATATGGCCCCGATAATAAGCCCCATGATCCCGGCCAGTTTGGCGGTGGTAATGATCACCTGGGTTTTACCACCCATTGATATGCCCTGAAGGTTGACAATGGCAAAAAATATAATGGCCAGGACCCCCCACATAAGCCTGAGTTCATTATTTTCAATGCCAAGAACCTGATTGGCCAGTTCGCCAAAAAATATGGATGCCCCGGCAATTGACCCGGGACCGCTGATCAGAATCTGCACCCAGCCCTGAAAAAAGCCGGCAAATGGGCCATAAGCTTCGTTAAGCGAATGATACATTACCCCGGGACGCGGCAGAAGAATGGAAAGCTCGGCATAGGTCAGGGCACCGCAAAGAACAATAAAACCGCATAAGGCCCAGAAGAAATAAACCTGCCATTCTGCTTCGGCAACCGCGGCCAGTTCGCCCGGGGTAAAGAATAATCCGGAGCCGATAATATTTCCGGTCACGATGGCGAATATGGTGGTAAATCCAAGCTTTCTCTGCAGGCTCATTTTTGCTCCTTAAGTTACATGCATGGGCATTGTCATGCAGTGGGCACCCCCGTTCCCTTTGAATAGGGTATCTGAGGGGAAGGTTGAAACTTCCCACCCGTATTTAGCCATTTCATTTGAAAGGCGCTCCGCGCATTCAAAACCTATTGCTTTTTTACCCTGATGTGTCACTACCAGATTAAGATGGCCGCCACGCATTTCTTCCTCATTAATTTCAATGATATTAATGCCCCGTTCGCCAAGGAATTCATTAAACATGATATGGCGTGGCTCGGAAACGCCAGCCTGATACAGTTTGCATGGCAGTATATTAAGGGCAGGGCTGTGGCAGATTGCCAGATCATCATTAAGGGTCATATAAAGCCCGTCAATATGAATATGACCGGGTGGCAGCGGCACTTCCAGAAAATATTTAGCATTTTCACCCAGCACCAGATTACGCAGATCCCGGGTCCCTGACTGATTGGCGCGGTCACATATGGAGGCCACAACCGTGTTATCACCGATCATCGTAACACCGCCCCCTTCAAGAAAGGACGGGCAATCAATTGAGCCAAGAATGGGAATGCCCAGTTTTTTTAAGGCACGGCCGACAATATCCTGATCACCCCAGCGTCCAAGCAGGTGCGGTCCCATCAGGACGGCACCGGTTTTAAACACCGCGGCAAGGTCGCGTGTATAGGTCATGTTCGGGCGGTGTTTTATATAATTGATGCTGTCTTCGTCGTCTTTAAGGACATCTGTCAGAAAAACCGGATCAACACCATGGCTGTTAAACTGTCCCACCATAATGTCATATTCCGACTGGAATATTTCGCGGTTCACGGGTTCATCAAAATTAAAAACTTTTTTATTTTCTTCGGTAACGACATCTATTTCAACACCGGGACGGTGCATCAGAACTGATTTAAGGTTTCCATGGGCGCTTTTTACGCCCCATGACATATTCCCCATTAATTTACTCCTGGCTTTTTTATTTAGCACGTTAGGCGGAATTGATAGTCGCTGTCAATCTATTGCTTGGGATGATAGTTTTGCCAATTTTATAATGGCGTTTTTAGTTTCACTGTTCCAGGGGATAGCGGCATTAAGGCGTAAAAAATTATTATATTTGCCTGTCGGGGAAAATAATATACCCGGTAGAAATGAGATTTTGTCTTTAATCGCCAGATTATAAAGTTTCCAGGTATTAAATCCGGCAGGTAGTCCCACCCAAAGCATATACCCGCCGGATGGATTTGAAATTGTTGTGCCTTTGGGGAAATGTTCCAAAATGCATGCGGCCATCAGTTTTCTATTCTGGGCATAAATATTCCGGATACGCCGAATATGTTTGTCATAATTGCCTGTCGCAAAATACTCAGCGACAATCATTTGTGATAAGGTTGATTCCGTTACGCTGTTTAAAAATTTAAGTTTCTGAATTTTTTTTAAATACCGCCCCGGAGAAATCCATCCGACTTTTAGCCCCGGGCCCAATGATTTTGATACAGATGAACAATTGAGTACCAGTCCATCCCGGTCATAGGATTTAAGCGCATTTGCGCGTCGTCCATAGGTGCCAAGGTCACCGAAAAGATCATCTTCAATCAGCGGTATTTCGCGCATCTTAAGAAGTTCAATCAATGCCTTTCTATTATCCTCGGGCATGGATGATCCAAGCGGATTATTATAAGTGGGGATCAGGGCGCAGGCTTTGATCGGCCATTGTTCAAGGGCCAGCTTTAAAGCATCAATGCTGATCCCTTCTTTCGGATGAGTCGGGATTTCCAGTGCATTCATTTCCAAGGCTTCAATGGTTTGAAGAAGCCCGGGAAATGCCGGAGATTCAATAGCGATTATGTCTCCTTTTTTTGCAACAGCATTCAGGCACAGGGAAAGGGCATCCTTGCATCCGCTTGTCGTGACAATATCAGCGGCAGACAGTTGACATCCGGCATAGGTCATTCGCTGGGCCAGCTGGCGCCTGAGCAGTAAATTAACATCAATCGATGAGCCTGTCGTCAAGACTTCCTTTAAATAGTGTCTTGAAATTTTCCGGATCGTTTTTTGCAGCTGAGCAACGGGCAGAAAATCGGGATGAGGATAAGCCGCACCAAAATTATACTTAAATTTTTCCGTTTCCTTGATCACCTGAAAAATACCGTCATTTACCGAAACCGGGATCGGTGTTCCCGTATCGGTCATTTCCGGTTCCTCGGTCAGATTTTCATTCTGTGCCAGAACATAATAACCGGACTGGGGCCTCGCTTCCGCAAGATATAAATTTTCAAGCTGGGTATAGGCCTGCTGAATGGTTGAAACGCTAACCTTAAATTGCTGACATGCTTTTCTGATTGAGGGTAATTTATCCCCGGGCAGGTAAACTTCATTTTCAATCTGTTCGGCAATTTTGGCAGCAATTTGGCTATAGAGGGTTTTGTTCATCAACATTGCAGTACAATTTTACATAAAAAGTTAGGTACAGTTATAAATTGATCAAAACTGTACTGGTAAAATTTCGTTTTTCTAACTCTATACTGGTTTAGTGAATAAGTATAGAGTTTTAGTTGAGAAAAAATTCACAAATAGTAAGGGGATAAATGAGCAAAGTTATTGATGTACATACACATATGTATACGGCTGGCTGGCTTGATTTATTAATGAGGAAAGGGGGGCCTGATTTGACGGTGGAAGTCGGCCTCGATAGTCCTTGGACAGTATGCTACAAGGGGGCAAGCTTTTGTGTGTTGGAGCCGCCCCATTTTGATTTTGAGCTTCGTATTAAAAATATGGAAAAAGCGGGGGTGGATATGGCAGTTGTTTCAATGCCGCCTCCCGGTGTTTTGTGGGGCAGTCGTGATGAAAGCCTGGAAGCGGCAGTAATGACGAATAATGAATTTGCCAAGGCGCAGGTGGATTTTCCTGAACATATTCGCTGGATGGCTGTCCTGCCATGGGAACATCCTGATCTGGCGGTGGAGGAATTAAAACGGGCCTGTGATTTGGGGGCGGTGGCGGCGATTGTCCATGGCAGTATTAATGGGCGACATCTAACTGATCCTTTTTTTGCTCCCGTCTGGCAGGAGCTGGATGACCGGTCACTTCCGGTTCTGGTTCACCCGACTTTTCCAATCGGTACCGAACTGATGGAGCTTGATCGATATGCGTTGATCGCATCCACGGGATTTATGATTGATACAACACTCTGCGTTTCAAAAATGATTTTTGATGGTTTTTTTGACCGTTATCCTAACCTGAAGCTGATTGCTTCCCATGCCGGGGCAACGCTTCCGTATCTTGCCGGGCGGTTTGACCGTGTATTTGACACGACTGCACGGGCCAAGGTGAAAATCAGCAGGCATCCAAGTGAGTATTTAAAGCATATTTATTATGACAGCGTCACTTACGCGCAAGAAGCGCTTGAGCTATGCGTACATGTTGGCGGGGAAGATCATGTTCTTTATGGGTCCGACTATCCTTTTAACCTTGGGGACATGGCCGGATGCCTCGGCCGGGTAAATAATCTGCCGGAAAAAACAAAACATAAAATTCGCAGTGAAAATGCACAGCGTATATTTAAAATATAGGGGAATTGGAAATGTCAGATAATGTTACCGCAAATGAACACTGGTCTTCTCAATTTGCATTTATTCTTGCGGCACTGGGCAGTGCAATCGGACTAGGAAATTTGTGGCGTTTCCCGTATCTGGTTGGTGAGAATGGCGGCGGGGCCTTTATAATCATTTATCTGGCATTCATTCTGGTAATTTCCATTCCTGCCCTTATTGCCACAATTATGGTTGGTCGTCGCGGCCAGTGCAACCCGATACTTTGTCTTGAAAAAGTATCCACGCAGGAAGGATTAAGCCCTAAATGGGGGGCTCTTGGCTGGCTGCTGGTTTTAAGTGCTTATTTTTTGCTGACCGTTTTCAGTGTTGTTGCCAGCTGGATTCTTGATTTTCTATCTTTTGCTATAACTGACGGTTTTGACGGTATTAATGCGTCAAATGCCGGAATGCTTTATGACAATATCAAAGCAAACCCGGTGCGTATGTCGATGTGGCACGGGGTCTTTATGGGACTTATTATGTTCATTGTCGGTAAAGGCATCCGTAAGGGAATTGAAAAAGCGGTGAAGATGATCATGCCGGCTTTATTTATCATTCAGTTTTGCCTGGTAATTTATTCACTTATAAACGGGAATGCGGCCGCCGCAATTGATTTTCTGTTTACCCCGGATTTCAGCAAAATTAACATGTCTGTGATCCTGCTTGCTGTCGGGCAGGCACTTCTGACATTAAGCGTCGGCGGTGCAGGGATGCTGGTTTATGGTGCCTATATCGGCGATAATGTTTCAATTCCACGTTCAAGTCTGGTTATCGCCGGAATGGATACGGTTGTTGCACTTTTGGCGGGGCTGATGATTTTCCCCATAGTTTTCCAATATGGTCTTGTGCCGGATCAGGGACCAGGGTTAATGTTTGTGACCCTTCCGGTTGCCTTCGGGCAAATGCCGGGCGGTGATTTTTTTGCAATTCTGTTTTTTACGCTTCTGTTGCTGGCGGCTCTTAGTACCGGCCTATCCATGTTTGAACCGGTGGTGGCATGGTTTAAGGACCAGCGCGGTGTAAGCCGCGTGGCCGGAGCACTGATCGTTGGCATTGCGACATGGCTGGTAGGGCTTTTTAATGTTTTTTCCTTTAATATCTGGTCGGAAATCAGACCGCTTTCATTTATCAGTTCATTAAAAGATCTGACCATATTCGGCTCGGTAGAATATCTGACGGCTAATCTTGCGATGCCATTGGGGTCAATATTAATATCCATTTTTGTCGGCTGGATGATCACGGAAAAAATGCGGCGCGAGGAATTCACCAACAACACCAACCCAACATATTATAAATACTGGCATTTTATCGTGCGCTATCTTGTGCCAAGTGCTATTGCAATTGTATTTATCGCCAGTTTCTATAATTAATAAATAAATCTAAGTATTTACAGGAGTTACAATAATGACGGTCATTGACGTCCACACACATGCCTATACCAAAGAATGGTACGAAATTCTGCGCGAGTTCGGCGGCGAATATAATCTTCAGCTGCGCCCGGATGGCAAGGAGGAAATATTCAAGGAAAATACCCCTGTTGCCTTCCCGCAGCCTGGTCATTTTGATTATGATCTGCGCATTAAACAGATGGACGCAACCGGTATTGATATTTCTATTGTTTCGCTGACCTGCCCGAATGTTTACTGGGGTGGAGAAGAAATTAGCTGCAAGGCAGCCGTTGCTTCAAATGACAGCATGGTTGAGGCACAGAACAAATATCCGGACCGGATCCGATGGTATACGTCCCTGCCATGGGAATATCCCGAGCGCGCGGTAAAGGAACTTGAGCGGACATGTGCTTTGGGTGCGAGCGGGGTTATGGTGCTGGCCAATATCGCCGGGCGCAGCCTGACCGATCCGATATTTGCGCCGATCTGGACCGAAATTGACCGGCGCGGCCTGCCCGTATTACTGCACCCGACTGACCCGCCCGGAGCGCTTTCCATGGATATGGGCTTATATGATTTAAGCTGGTCTGTGGGCTTTATGTTTGATACCACACTCGCGGTGACACGGATGATCTTTGATGGTTTCTTTGATAAATATTCAAACCTTAAACTGATCGCATCCCACGGGGGCGGGGCGCTTCCCTATCTGGTGGGCCGCTTTGAAAAAGGGGATGAGGTGGAGCTTGCCGAGCGCCGCAAAATGAAAAGAAAGCCGACAGATTATCTTCGTCATATTTATTATGACTGTATCAACTATGATCCACGGGCAATGCAGTATCTTATTTCCATTGTTGGTCACGAGCATGTCATGTTTGGTACCGACTGGCCGCATCAGGTGTTTGACACCAAAGGGGCATTTGCCAACACGGCGCTGCTAGCCGATGATCAGTGTAAAGCAATCCGTTCCGGTAATGCATTGAAAGTTTTTAATATTTAGTCTTGTGCCGAATTTAAAAATTCTGGTAGGGTTGCGGCTGGTTTAAGTGGTCTTTTGGGGGGATACTCATATGGTTGCACATATCGGAACGGTTGCTTTTCTGGGAATTGAAGCAAGGCTGGTTGATGTTCAGGTTCATGTTGCCTCCGGCCTCCCATCCTTTACCATTGTCGGGCTTCCAGATAAGGCGGTGGCGGAAAGCCGCGAACGGGTGCGCTCGGCCCTAAGCGCGATCGGGCTTGCCCTGCCGCCCAAGCGGATAACCGTTAATCTGGCGCCCGCCGATTTGCCGAAGGAAGGATCCCATTTTGACCTTCCAATAGCATTAGGAATTCTGGTGGCGATGGAGGCACTCCCCAGTGATACACTGGAGGGATATCTGGTGCTGGGGGAACTGGGTCTTGACGGGCGCATTCAGGCGGTGCCAGGCGTGTTGCCGGCGGCCCTTACCGCCAGTGGGGAGGATCTGGGACTTATCTGCCCGGCGGCAACCGGCGGTGAAGCGGCATGGGCGCAGAATATTGATATCATTGCGCCGGAAAATTTACTGTCCCTGATCAATCATTTAAAAGGGCAGCAGCAACTCAGCCCACCAGAAGCAGTGATCGATGATACCCCGGCTTTTCATCTTGATCTAAAGGATATTAAGGGACAGGAAAGCGCCAAACGCGCGCTGGAGGTTGCGGCGGCAGGCGGTCATAACATCTGTATGACCGGACCGCCGGGATCGGGTAAATCAATGCTGGCGGCGCGGCTTCCGGGCATTTTGCCACCGATGAGCGCGGCGGAAGTACTGGAAAGCAGCATGATAGACAGCATTGCCGGGAACCTGACTGACCATAATATTTCAAGAAAGCGACCGTTTCGAAACCCCCATCATTCAGCGTCGATGGCGGCACTGACCGGTGGCGGGTTAAAGGCGCGGCCCGGTGAAGTATCGCTGGCGCATCATGGGGTTTTGTTTCTTGACGAATTGCCGGAATTTCAGCGTGTGGCGCTTGACAGTCTTCGTCAGCCGCTTGAAACTGGTGAAGTTGTGGTGGCGCGCGCCAATAAACATGTGACCTATCCGGCAAGATTTCAGCTTGTTGCAGCCATGAACCCCTGCAGATGCGGCCATCTTGATGATCCCGCGCTTGCCTGCAGCAGGGTTCCCAAATGTGCGATAGATTATCAGTCAAAAGTGTCCGGCCCACTGATGGACCGTATCGATATTCATATCGAGGTGCCGGCGGTCAGTGCCAATGACCTGGCACTGCCCAGCGCGAGCGAAGGCAGCGAAGAGGTGGCCAGGCGGGTGGCAAAGGCACGGAAAATCCAGCAGCAGAGATATGCTGACCTTGAGGGTGTTTCCTCAAATGCGGAAGTGGACGGCGAAGCGCTTGAAGCGGTCTGCGCGCTTGATGATGAGTGCCGCGAAATTCTGATGCGTGCGGTGGAAATGATGAAACTGACGGCACGTGGCTATCACCGCGTCCTTCGCGTAGCACGCACCATTGCCGATCTCGACGGGGCGGAGAATATCAATAAAGTTCATCTTTCCGAAGCGATCGGCTTTCGTCAGAAAAGGCAGATGCGTTAACCTTTAAAAAGGTGACGGCCTTTTACCAATCTGCTAAAAGTTTAGATATGATCGGGGAGGGTTTGGCAGATGAAAAATTTATATCTTATATTGGCGATAGTCGGCGCAATCATTCCATTTATATTTTTGGGTCAGTTTTTTGAGCAGGAAGGGATAAGTATCCCAAATTTTATCAGTGCCCTTTTTTCAAATGGTGCAACGGCCGGGTTTACCACTGATCTTGTTATTTCCTCTTTGGTTTTCTGGATTTATATTTTTAATGTGCGAAAAAAATCAAATGGCCCAAATCCTTATTTATTTATAGTTTTAAATCTGACGGTGGGTTTGAGCTGCGCGCTCCCGGCCTATCTTTATGCCCGTGAAAAAGCAGGAGGTAACGGATGAGTATTACTGAAGAAGCATATAAATCGGAATTGCGTGAGCTGCAGATTGAACTGGTTAAGCTGCAGCGGGATATCATCAGTTATGACCGTAAAATTCTGATTATTTTTGAAGGGCGGGATGCCGCCGGAAAAGACGGCACAATCAAGCGCATCATTCAGCATTTAAGCCCGCGGGAAACCCGGGTTGTGGCGCTTGGAAAACCATCGGATAAAGACCGGAGTTCATGGTATTTTCAGCGCTATGTCGGCCATCTGCCGTCAGCACAGGAAATGGTGCTGATGAACCGGAGCTGGTATAACCGTGCCGGGGTTGAAAGGGTGATGGGATTTTGCAGTCACAGTGAATATGAGGATTTTATCAATACGGTCATCACATTTGAACAGATGCTGGTCAAATCGGGTATTCAGATATTGAAATATTATCTTGATATTTCAAAGGATGAGCAGGCAAAAAGGCTTGAGGAACGCCGCACTGATCCCCTAAAACAATGGAAAATCAGCCCGATTGACGAGGTCGCCATAGAGCATTGGGACGATTATACTGCGGCGAAGAATGAAATGTTCAAGCGGACCGATAATCCGATCACGCCGTGGTACATTGTACGAACCGACAGCAAAAAGACTGCCAGGCTCAATGTGATCAGGCATATCATGGCCAATGTTGATTATCCGGACGGGGAAAGCCGGATTAAGGCACCGGATGAAAATATTATCTTTTCCTATGGCAGGTAAGGAAGCAGGGAGGGAAAAGGGAAAATGGCAAAAGATCATTCCGTAAAATTGCTTTATGTCATTATTTTTGCCGTCATTCTCGGGGTTATTACCGGTTGGACGATGGGCGAAGACGCGCTGATGTTTTCATGGATGGGGACATTATTTCTAAACGCCCTTAAAATGATTCTGGTGCCGCTGATAGTTGCGGCCATCATTACCGGTATTTCATCGTTGGGCGATATCCGTCATATGGGACGATCCGGCGCTATTACCCTTGGCTTTTTTGTTGTGATGATGATTATCGCCTCCGTTTTAAGTATCACTGTTGCTGAAATAATTGATCCGGGGGCAAATTTTCAGCTGAACACAATTCCTGACGCCGATATTACCCAGTCCCGCGCAAGTGTCGGTGACGTGCTACTCGGTATGATATCACCCAATATAGTCGCTTCCGCCGCCAATATGGAACTGCTGCAACTTGTTGTATTTTCAGTAATTTTCGGGGCTGCCCTGACAGTGATCGGTGAAAAGGGCAAAGTCATTGTTAACTTCTTTGAAGCAATAAACAGCGTTATGATGGTAATAGTGGGATGGATTATGTATCTATCGCCCTTTGGAATTTTTGCCCTTGTCGCCCTGCCGATTGCCCAGGCCGGTGGCGGCGCCGCGGTGATTTCCGGTTTTAGCGCCGTGGGCGCTTATGTATTGACTGTTGTAAGCGGACTTATTCTTCAGGGTATATTGCTCTTTTTTGTCATGAAAGCCTTAACAGGAAAAGGGCTTGGCTATATCCGCGATGTTATGCCGGCGGTGATTACAGCCTTCAGTACATCCAGCTCATCGGCAACCATGCCCACCTGTATTGAATATACCGAGGAGCACGGCTTGAAAAAAAGCGCGATCCGTTTTGTCATACCGCTGGGTTCCACCATCCATATGAATGGCTCCGCCGTTTATCAGGCGGCGGCCGCCATATTTTTATCCCAGGTTTACGGTATATCCCTAGGGTCCGATGATTATCTGACCATTATCCTGCTCAGCGTACTGGCGGCATTCGGCTCTGCCGGAATTCCGCAGGGCGGCTATCTGATGACTTTGATGATAATGTCCGTGATCGGCATTCCGGTCGAAGGGTTTGGCCTTATATTGTCCGTGGACTGGTTTCTTGACCGGGCCCATACGACACTCAATGTCTGGGGTGATCTGATTGCTGCGGCGGTCATGGACCGTTATATCGAAGAATGATTTTATAAATAGCTATTTCAGTTTGATAAATGATTTATCAATGGCACTGATGGACGGTGCACCAAGCAAAATCATATCACGGATCAGGGAATCTCTGATTTGCTCGACCGCGCGGATGGCCCCGGCTTCACCACCAGCGGCCAGACCATAAAGATAGGGACGGGCAAAGCTGACGGCATTGGCGCCCATGGCGAGGGCCTTTAAAATATCAGTACCACGCCGGATGCCGCCATCAACAATCAGTTCGGTTTTATCGGATACCGCGTCCCTGATCGGTTCAAGTCTTGAAATCGGTGCGGGGGAAGTATCAAGCTGCCGTCCGCCATGATTTGAAATGGAAATGGCGTTAAAGCCGGTCTGTTCGGCGCGGACCGCGTCATCGGTTCTGACCACGCCTTTGAGGACGGACGGTCCGTTCCATTCCCCCAGCAGCCATTCGGCATCCTGCCAGTTAAAGCTTGCGTCCATCTGGCTCTGAATAAAATTATTAAGGGTTATGGCCGACGTGGTGCTGGAAAGATTGGCATAGGTGATTTTGGGTTTAACCAGATAATCAAGTGACCACATTGGTGCTTTGATTGCCTGCCAGACTTGTTTTGGGCCGATTTTTGGTGGAATGGTAAAACCGTTTCTGGGGTCGCGTTCCCGGTTGCCGGCTATCGGCAGGTCAACAGTCAGGATCATGGCCGTGAAGCCGGCGGCCTTGGCCCGGTCCAACATTTCCTTAACCAGTCCCCGGTCTTTCCAGACATAAAGCTGAAACCATTTCGGCCCATCGGTCAGGGCTCCGATTTCTTCGATACTGATTGATGAAAGGGTGGCAAGCGAATAAATCGTGCCGACTTGCCGGGCGGCCAGTGCCGGGCCGCGTTCCCCATGATCATGGAACAGTCTATTCCCGGCAGAGGGGGAAAGAATAAACGGAACATCAATTTTCTGGCCCAAAAGGCTGGTTGATAAATCCGGGTTATCAACGCCGGAAAGGACTTTATATAAAAGTTCATAATCATCATAGGCATCAATGTTACGGGCAAGGGTTTTTTCATCGTCCGCGCCCCCGTCAATATAGTCAAAGACCATTTTATGGGCGCGGCGGCGGGCTGCGTCACGAAAGTCATTAATATTAAGACATTTATTTATATTTGGTCCAAACATTTCAGCATCTTAACGACAAGCCCTGCCACCGACAAGAGACAGAATGATTTAACATCTTAAAAATATGCTCTTTTATTTTTCCTCCGTAATATTTGTTACCAGTGTGCCGATTTTTTCAATGGACATTTCAATATGATCCCCGGGATGGAGAAATTCCGGCGGGTTACGCGCGGCCCCGACCCCCGACGGTGTGCCGGTCATAATCACATCACCCGGATACAGGGTTAGGATCGATGTCGCATGCCTGATCAGTCTTGGTTCATCATGAATCATATCTTTGGTATTGCCATTTTGTTTTTCAACACCATTAATCACGGTTCTGATATTTAAATTGGCACTATCGCCGATAAATTCCTTCGGTGTGATAAAGGGGCCGAACGGGGCGGCGTTATCCCGGCTTTTCCCTTCAAACCAATTGGTGCCAAAGTTAAACCCGCCATGTTCCTGGCGCGGGAAATTTGGATCGGCCCGGGCACTGACATCGAAAATAATGCTGTAACCGAATACATAATCCTTGGCATCTTCCAGGCTGACACTGTCCGCTTTTTTGCCGATAATAACGGCCAGTTCATTTTCAAAATCCCAGGCGCGGCCAAGCGGCGGTCCTTTGGGAATAGGAAATTCCGAATTGGGATCCAGAATTGTGGACCGGGGTGATTTTGCAAAAAAGACCGGTGGGTCAACATCCGGGTCTACCGGCTTTAAGGCCGGGCGATCAGCGGTTGACATTTCACGGGTATGATCCTGATAATTTGCTGCCGCCGCAACAATATTATAGGGCCATTTTATCGGTGCCTGCAATTTTACATCCGAAAGCTTGAAAGCAAATGAACGGCCATCAGCTTTGCCATTATAATAATTGGCGATCTGATAAAGACGCGATTTTATATGATCATAATTTTCAATCAGGGACAGCATATTGCGCGGCATTCGAGCATAGTTCATATTTTCAGCCGCGCTTAGTGCAGCATTTGCGCCGCGAATATCAAGAACTGTATCGTTGCCTAAAACCAATCCAATCCGGGTCATGCCATCTGCATCAAATGTGGCCAGTTTAAAAGGCGTATCCGGCGAACTGCTGGGCACGGCGGCATATGCCGCACTGCTAATGAAAGTGAATAATAGGACGAGAAAATGCTTCATAACGATCTCCTGTCGTAATTTTTTATGATGATCCGGACAACCCAACCTCCCATTTTTTGTAAAGATTGTCCGCTGTAATCAGGCTAATGGCAAAAATGCTATGCTGTCAATGTGATATTTATGAGTTCTGATATATCAAAATTGTTATAAACCAACTTCTTCTGCCAGCAGCCGGTAGCTTTTTAAGCGGCTTTCAAAATCATGGGTTACGGTCAGGATTGCAAATTCATCCGTATGCCAATAGTCGGCAAGCCCTTTGATTTTTTCTGCGCACTCTGCTGGAGAGCCAATAACGAAACTTTCCTTCAATAGATTAAGTAATTGCTTCTATCCAGAAATAGTAAAAATTATGCTAGGTTAGTATTCAATTTGTATTTATGTATAGCCTCAGTTAGACTGGAACCTAGCTTTAAAAGAAGAGATTGGGGAGTTTATATGGATATACTAGGTTTTTTTGCAAAATTAATTGAAAAAAGTGCTACGACACTCTTCATTATAGCCACTTGTACGGGATTTATTTTATTTGGCCCAGACGAATTTATCGCTAGAATTGGTATAAATAATATCCAATCCGAGTATAAAACTTTTATAGGTTTTATTTTTTTGTTTTCCAGTGTTGCAGTAATTTCTATGTGGGCGATTAAACTATTTGAAATTGTGGTAAATAAGATTCAAAGTAATTCTATAAATAGAGCATCAAAACAAGCATTAACTAACCTTTCTTCTAATGAAAAAGAGTTCTTGCGACCATATATTGTGGAGAATGTTGATTCACAAATCGCTTTTGTAGCAAATGGAACTGTTTGCTCCCTTGAACACAAAGGTATCATACTAAGAGCTAGTGAAGTTTCATCGGGAGTTTTGAATTTTCCATATATTTTGCAACCTTGGGCTAGAGACCATTTAACTAAAAACACACAATTATTGGATTAGCAAGAACAGCTTGAAACGTTTTTGTCTAAAAACCAATTAGTTATAAATAAACTGAACATGACATTTTTAAAGCACAATTTCTTTATCCAAACCTAACCGTAGAATTCCAAGCAGTAAAAGTTTAATATAATACAATGAAGTTTCAATATTTAACTTGAGGGGTTGAAATGGTAAATGCAATTAAATCATTAATTGAGGTATTTAAAACTAGAATTACAAATCCATTACTTGGAAGTATAGCTTTTTTCTGGATAATCTTTAATTGGAAAATGATCTATTTTTTCTTTACTTCTGATTTAGAACCACTTGTAAAAATAAAGTATATCGAATGGTATTATAGTGATCCTTCACATATACATTTGTATTATACTGTTTTCTGGGCAATTATAATTGGATCACTTTATGCTTGCCTCCTTCCATATATTGAATCAGCAGTACAATTTGTTCAATTAAAAGGCATTGAGATAGGACTTAGTTTCACGGCCCAAAAAGACGGAGTTTGGGAGCGTGAAAAACTTGGTCAACAGGCAAAGACTTTGAAAGTGGAATTGGAAGCATTAAAGTTGCGGGAGGAAGTGCTCAATAAAAAAGCTAAGATTGAAGAGTTGGAAGAAGAACAAGGTGAAACAGAAAGTGCCGACTTAGAAGATGGAAATAATAAAAATGGTGAGTACAAAAAGTTAAAAGAGGAAAATAAAATTTATTATGGAGGAGGTTCACCGAGTGATGATTTTGGGGAGGATGGAGATATATATATTGAGGTTGAGGAAGAGCCTGATTATTTCATAATAAATCCTACACAAAAAGAGAGATTTATAGATTTATATGGTCTGGAAAATCTCAATGGAGAGCGTCAGGTTCAATTGATGGAATATGCACATAAAAAATTTAAGTTGGATAACTCTAATATTCTGAATCGCAATGCTGAATTAAACAATTTTATTGGTTATGTTAAGAGGGTAGATGTATGGTCGGAAAAAGAACACCCAAATGCAAAATTAGTGGATTTGAATAAAATTGAACGTATTAGACAATTCCACAAAAAGCAAGTATTTCCAAATACTGATAATTTTTGGAATGATTTTTTGAATCTAACATATCCAGAATTCACTAACAAAAAAATGTATGAAAAGCTTGATGTTTTGGGTAGAAAGTTTAGTTAAAATAAAATACAAATCTCATTCCATTGATAGTTATCAAAAAATTGTTTATATAATCTGACAGGCCAGAAGCTGATAGCTTTTTAAGCGGCTTTCAAAATCATGGGTCACGGTCAGGATGGCAAATTCATCCGTATGCCAATAGGCGGCAAGCCCGTTGATTTTTTCTGCGCATTCTTCTGGCGATCCAATAACGAAACTTTCTTTAAGCAGATTATAGAGCCTTAGTTCACGGTCAGAAAATTTGTCAATCTCTCTTAATGCTTCCTCCGGCGAGATCCAGCCACTATCAAGACCGCGGGTCTGCTGAACCGTTTTTTTATAAAGCTGAGGGGCGGCGATAAATTCGGCTTCCTCCGCCGTCTCGGCGCAGTAAGCACCAATCGCAATCATTATTTTTGGCTTATGTTTATGTCCGGCATTCTCGTATGCCGACAGATAATTTTCTATAATGTCATATTTTTGTCCTGTCGGCGCGATGAACAGGGCAAGCGAAAGATAATAGCCCAGATGTCCGGCAAGGGCGGCGCTGCCGCCGCTGCTACCAAGCATCCAGAGTTCCGGATTATAATCCTGATAGGGGGAAACTATAATATTCTTAAAGGGATGATCAGTTTCAAGCTCACCATATAATAAATTTCTAAGATCAAAAGCCTGCCTTGAATAAAGCTCACCATGAGTGGCACTCCCCGGGTAGGCCAACGCCATACTGGCCAACCCGTCCCCGCCGGGTGCGCGTCCAATTCCTAGATCAATGCGGTCCGGAAATAATGTGGAAAGCAGCCTGAACTGTTCCGCAATCATATATGGGCTATAATGAGACAGCATCACACCACCACTCCCGACACGGATTTTTTCCGTCACGGTGGCAATATGGCTGATTAACGGAGCGGGGCTGGGACCTGAAAAATAATGGGTATTATGATGTTCGGCAAGCCAGTATCGGTGATAGCCCCATTTTTCACAAAATTTGGCCAGCGTCGCGGATAATTGCGGCGCCGGCCTTTTATCTTCTGATCCAAATTGAACTGGCGACTGATCAACAACGGATAATTTTATCATTTTTTTATAGTTCTATTGCCGATCATCCGTTCAGGCTATTTTTTCACCAGTCCTACTATAAATAGGAGTATCACGGCACCGATGGTGGCAGTAATCAGCGATCCGATCAGCGCATTGCCCATAGAAATACCAAGCATGCCGAATACAAAACCACCAACGATACCACCAACGATACCGACGATAATATTGCCGAGTATGCCAAACCCGGCCCCTTTCATGAATTTTCCGGCAAGCCAGCCGGCAATAGCCCCAATGATAATTGAACCAATAATTCCGTTCATGTTGTTCCCTCTCTATTTTGTTAACTTGCCTGAATATTGTGCCAGAAAGTGAAGATTTAGCAATCTTTATTATTTTTGGTGCTTAATGTGATCAATATTTAATAAAAATTGTCTGTTAAAAATTATTATATTGGATATGATTTGAAGCGGGGAATTTCAGGGAACAAGAGTTTTGAAGAAACTTGCCTATTTGGTTTTTATTATAGTCGGATATTTTTTTTCGTTGAGTATGGCTCTGGCGGAAAAACAGTGGAATATTCTGGCCATTGTCCCTGACGACCATGCCAGAAGAGTGATGGGGGCTTATGGAGACAAAAAAGCCGTTACTCCGAATTTTGACCAGCTTGCAGCCGAAGGTGTGCGCTTCACAAATGCCTATGCCGCCGCACCCGTATGTTCACCCAGTCGTGCCGCTTTCTGGAGCGGAAAATATCCCAGTCAGGTGGGCGTCAGTGATTTTCTGATGCTGAACGAAAAATATGCGGATCGTGGTCTTGAAACATCGGCAGTTTTATGGCCGGAAGTCCTTAAAAAACAGGGTTATAAAACCGGCCTGATCGGTAAATGGCATCTGGGCGAAGCGACAGAAAGGCACCCGTTAAAACGCGGGTTTGATTATTTTGTCGGCTATGAGCAGGATTCAAAAGCGTTTGACCCGATCCTTGATGAAAATGGAAAGGTCAGGGAGGTAAAGGGTCATACGTCGGATTTGTTTGTCGGTTATGCCAAAGACTTTCTGAACAGTAACAAGGATAAAAAATTTGCCCTGACCATTATGTTCCGCGAACCCCAGCGCCCATGGTATGAGGTGCCGGAAGAGGATATTGACGCGGTCAGAAATGTTGACCCGGACGTGCCGGATGAGCCGGGTATTGACCGGGCATGGCTTAAAAAAATGACCCATAATTATTATGGGGCCGTCCATGCGCTTGACCGGGCTGTGGGTGAGGTTCTGGCTGAACTTGACCGTCTGGGGCTTTCTGAAAACACAATTGTTATTTATGCCGGTGATCATGGCATGGTGATCGGTCAGCATGGATATTTCGGCCGTGGCGCGGTGGGGGCCATTGCCGGTGATCATGTGGTCGGCAGTGAAAATATCGCCAATCTGTTTGAAGAGGCCATAACAATACCGATGATCATCCGCTGGCCCGGTGTGGCAAAATCAAATTCGGTCGTTGAAATGCCGGTATCCAATACGGATATTTACCCAACGATCCTTAGTATGCTAGGGCTTCAAGCTCCGAAAGATTATACCACGGTCGGTCATGATCTTTCATCAGCCTTGAAAGGAAAAGAAGAGGGAGCACCCAGACCCGTATTCGCCCAGTATAATATGGAAAATTTTGGCATTGCCCACCTGCGGATGGTCAGGTTCGGGGACTGGAAACTGATCAAACGCTTTAAGCAGGGCGCAAATGCGGAACTGCTGGACGAGCTTTATAATCTGAAAACCGATCCCCAAGAAAAAGAAAATCTGATTGCGGTGGATGAGCATCAGCAGATCAGAAAAGACCTTGAAGCGATGCTTAAAAAATGGATGACGGAGATTAATGATCCTGATTTATAAGCTGCTGCTTTTCTGTCCGGCTTAATTTTTTAATTTGCGCTTCGCGAATTGAAGCCTCACTTCTGTTTTTGAGTTTTTCCGAATAGACAAGCTGAAATGGCCCGCGCCCACGGGTGTATTTGGCGCCATTTCCGGTTTCATGATCGGTTAGGCGTTTTTCAAGGTCATTGGTAATGCCGGTATAAAGGCTGCCGTCGCCACATTTTAATATATAAAGAAGCCAGTCAGACATTTAATTTTTATTTCCCTGATGCTATAACGCATTTTAAAGTATGATAATGATCAAGCGACCCAATATGAACATAAAGACCATTCAGATTCCATCCCTGCCGGGGATAGAGGATTTTTACAGTAAATACTGGAATAAAAAACCCTTTTTTGTCAAAAATGCACTGCCACAGGACATATTGGATGACCTGATTACGGCTGATGAGCTTGCAGGACTTTCGCTTGAGGAAGATGTCCGCTCAAGAATTATCTATTCAATGAGCTGGAAATGTGAGCATGGTCCTTTTGAAGAAGATAAATTCAGTACGCTTGGTGAGGAAGGCTGGAGCCTTCTGGTACAGGATGTTGAAAAAAATCATCCGCCAACAAAAAAGATAATTGATGCTTTTACCTTTTCACCATGCTGGCTGATTGATGATGTGATGGTTAGCTATTCGCCGCCGGGTGGCGGGGTTGGTCCGCATCTGGACAGTTATCATGTGTTTCTTATTCAGGGGACCGGCCGGCGCCAATGGAAAGTCGGGCAACAGAAAGTCATGCATGAAAAATATATTCCAGGACTGGATATAAAGGTTCTTGCTGATGATTTTGATGGGGAAGTCATTGAAGTGGAAGAAGGGGATGTGCTTTATATTCCACCCTATTTTGCCCATTCCGGGAAAACGATTGAGGAAAGCCTGACTTTTTCGTTAGGCTTTCTGGGGCCGACCATTTCGGAACTGCTCGGTGAATATGCTCTTTTCATCGAAGAGCAGGATATGATCAATCAGCGCTATGATGGTGATCAGCTTGATGCAGGGTCGGCAGGAAACAAAATTTCGGCGAAGGAAGTGGAAAATTTCAGGGAAAGTCTGAAATCCGCTTTAAATTCTGATCAGTTTGAAAAATGGCTTAAGGACTATTTTAAGAAAGATGATTAACTGTCATCAAACAAATTGGCGAGTTGATCGGTGATTGCGCCGCCCAACTGATCAGCATCCATAATGGTTATGGCATTTTTATAATAGCGTGTGACATCATGGCCAATGCCGATCGCCAACAGTTTGATGGGGGATTTATTCTCAATAACCTCTATAACATGCCTTAAGTGGTCTTCCAGATAATTGGCGCTGTTTGATGATAATGTGCTGTCATCAACAGGGGCACCGTCCGATATTACCATCAGAATACGGCGTTCCTCCGGTCTGGCAATCAGTCGGTTATGGGCCCAAAGCAGGCTTTCCCCATCAATATTTTCCTTAAGCAATCCTTCGCGAAGCATCAGGCCAAGATTGCTTCTGCAGCGGCGCAGGGGGCTGTCGGCCGATTTATAAATAATATGGCGAATGTCATTAAGCCGTCCCGGGTTTTCCGGTTTACCATTTTCGGTCCATTTTATCCGTGATTTGCCACCTTTCCAGGCTTTGGTGGTGAAGCCGAGAATTTCAACACGAACGCCGCAGCGTTCCAGCGTGCGGGCAAGAATGTCCCCACACATGGCGGCAATTGAAATTGGTCGGCCACGCATCGAGCCTGAATTATCAATCAGCAAAGTAACAACTGTATCTTTAAAATCACTGTCATTTTCCACTTTGAAGGAAAGCGGATGCATCGGGTTTGTTGCGACCCTGGTCAGACGGGCAGTATCCAGAATGCCTTCTTCCAGATCAAACTCCCATGACCGTGTCTGCTTCGCCATCAGAAACCGTTGAAGCCGATTGGCAAGCTTGGCCACCATTCCCTGCAGATGATAAAGCTGTTGATCCAGTTTTTTTCTAAGCTGGGCCAGCTCTTCCGGATCGCAAAGCTCCTCGGCGGCGATACATTCATCAAATTCACGGGTATATACGCGATATCCCGGCCCCGTTGAATAAAGTCCGAAAGGGTCATTATCATTTCTTGGCGGGGCGGCATTCTCATTCTGTGCCTGCTTAAGCATTTCCATCAGCTCTTCAGTGGACATTTCCCCGTTCTGTTCACCACTGGCATTATCATCTACCTGCTCCTCGGATGGCTCGCCTCCTTCTTCGCTGCCGTCTTCGGTCTGGTCCATTTCATTTTCAATATCGTCTTCGGACTGGTCGGTTTGTTCAAACTGCTCGTCAAGCTGATCTCCGCCCTTATCATCCGGCTCTTCATCCGGGTCAAATTCACGGGCAAGGTCCAGATCGGCGATGACTTTCCGGCTCAGAATGGAAAATTTATCCTGGTCATTTATGCATTTTGCCAGTTCGTCAAGATGGTCACCGGCCTTTTCTTCAATTTCGAAACGCAATTTATTAACCGCTTTTCTGGTTGATAATGGCGGAAGCTCATTTGTCAGACGTTCGCGCACCAACAGTTTTAGAACATCGCCCAGCGGCGCTTTTTTATCGGTATTTGCCAGTTCTTCAAAATTTTTATCTTTATACTGTTTTTCAATATGGGCTTTAAGGTTTTTGGCGACCCCCTTCATTTCATTGCTGCCAATGGCTTCAACCCTGGCATCCTCGATCGCGTTAAAGACCTGTTGGGCCAGATCACCCTTGGGCATATATTTGTGATGAAGATCATCCCGGTGATACCGTCGATGGAGAGAAAAGCTGTCACCTTTGCCACGCAGTTCGGCAATTTCCTCAACCGACATATCGGAATAAACCATTGGCAAACGCAATTGTCCCGCGGCAGGGGCGGGGGCGGTACCGAAGCTGACTTCAATTTCAGCATCACTGGCAAGGGCACGTACCGTTGATGATACGGCCCTTTTAAAATCCTCCAAATTGCGTAGGTTGGTTTTTTTCACCTGTCTGAAACCCGGGTAATATTAAAATTCAGCCTTTTGGATCACCGGCGCGTCTTTCAGTTCTTCGCCGAAGCAGCGCTGATAATATTCTGCTATGACCGGACGTTCCAGTTCGTCACATTTATTCAGGAACGAAAGACGGAAGGAAAAGGCAAGATCCTTGAAAATTTCAAAATTTTCCGCCCATGTCAGAACCGTTCTTGGCGACATAACCGTTGAAATATCCCCGTTCATAAAACCCTTACGGCTGAGATCCGCAACCTGAACCATCTGTTTGATGATTTTCAGGTCTTCTTCATTTTGCATCATCGGCATTTTTGCGGCAACAATGTTTTCTTCATGCTCATGAGGCAGGTAATTCAACGTAGTCACGATGCTCCAGCGGTCCATCTGTCCCTGATTGATTTGTTGGGTGCCGTGATAAAGTCCGGATGTGTCGCCAAGGCCAATGGTGTTGGTTGTCGAAAACAGACGGAAGGACGGATGAGGGTGGATCACCCTGTTCTGATCAAGCAGGGTCAGTTTGCCCGCAACCTCAAGCACGCGCTGGATCACAAACATAACGTCCGGGCGACCGGCGTCATATTCATCAAAAACGAGTGCCGTTGGATTTTGTAGCGCCCACGGCAATATGCCTTCCTTGAATTCAGTGATCTGAACCCCGTCTTTAAGAGTGATGGCATCCTTACCGATCAGGTCAATACGGCTGATGTGACTGTCCAGATTGATCCGTAAGCAAGGCCAGTTCAGGCGGGCAGCGACCTGCTCAATATGGGTTGATTTCCCTGTACCGTGATAACCCTGCACCATGACACGGCGGTTAAACGCAAAACCAGCCAGGATAGCCAGTGTTGTATCATGATCAAAAATATAATTTTCATCAATTTCCGGTACATGTTCATTTGGTTCGGAAAAACCATGAATTTCCATATCGGACTCAATGCCAAAAACCTGATTTACATTTAAAAGCATATCCGGGATGCCGGAGTCTTTGCTTATCTGTGTCGTCATTTTAAAGTCTGCCTGCTAATTATCTTAATTAAAATCTTTATCTTTCAAGGCGTTATAGGCCTCATTAATTTTGTTGAATATATATATTCCATTTTCCAGATCGGGATTCTGATCGGGATGGCAATGTTTGACAAGTTTTTTATATGCTTTTTTTATTTCATCTGTGGTTGCCCCGGTATCTAGGCCGAGTGTTTTTAAGTTTCCGATGTCTTCCCGCGTATAACTGATCACTTTGTTTTTTGCCACATGGCGAATGCGGATATCCTTATCGATGCCCTTGGCGGCTTGCTCAAATCCATTGTAATTGGATTTTGTTTGTGAATTGTTTTTGGTCCAGCTTGTGCCGGCGGCACCGATAAATGGCCCCTGATTTACAACACTAAGGTCAAATGTTCGGGCATGGGTCTGGCAAAACCAGTGTATATCATTTAGGTCCGAGGAGGTCTGGATACGGTACCGACCTTCCTTTTCGCAATTCTGCCATTCACACTGTCTTTGTGCCATGTTGTTATTCATGAATTAAACATTCGCTTGTTGTTCTGATTGCACAATCCTATTATAACATCGTCAATTCAAAATCATACTGAATAGGAAGACTTTCATGACTGTAAAAGAAAATATTGAATTAAAAGTGAATAAATCTATAAATCCGGAATTTTTGGAAGTTATTGATGAATCACATAAACATGCCGGTCATGCGGGGGCCCGTCCCGAAGGGGAAACCCACTTCCATATCAATATGACAGCAAGCGAATTAAACGGCAAAAACCGGGTTGAACGTCAGCGTCTGGTCTATCATATTTTAAAAGAGGAACTGGCCGGACCAATTCACGCTCTTTCCCTGAATTTAAAGGGAACGGATGATTAAAAAAGGTAAAGCAACATCAGCGGCACGGTGATAAAGCTGGTCAGTGTGGTGGTCATGATCAGGCTCGCCACTTCTTCGGGATTTCGGTTATATTTTGACGCCAGCAGATAGCTGAATACAGCAACCGGCATCGACATCTGCATAATCAGGACATTGCGGGTTATTCCTTCAAAACCAAAATAGCTGGCGGTGGCAATGCCAATCGCCATGCCAAAGGCAATTTTTAAAAGGCCGATTGATATTATTTTACCAAGCTTGATCACCCTTAATGTGGCAAGGGAGGCCCCAAGTGTCAGCAGCATCAATGGCACGGTGACACCGGCAAGAAGTTCGGTTGTATTCATGATCCATTTTGGTGGCGTGATCCCCGTCAGAATAAAGAAAAGGGCGGCAGCAATCCCCCACAGAAATGAAATCCGGAATAGGGAAGACGCATTCATGTTGCCGTGGGAAATGAAAAGGGAAACTGTAAACTGAAAAAATGATCCGACTGCGAAATAGGCGATTGCCAGTGACATACCCGGCTGTCCGAAGGCAAACAGACAAAGCGGAATACCCATATTACCGCAGTTTGAAGAGGAGAGCGCAATTATATACCCACGTTTTGGCAGGCCGGTTGCAAAAACAAAGATAGTCGTGACAATCAGCATTAGGGTTATGGCGATGGCCGAAGCAAACATGAAGGTCGTCATGGTCGTAAGGTCATTGCCCATATTAAGGATGCCGACAAAAACCAGACAGGGAGCACCAAAATTCATATTGAGTCGGGTGACAAATTCAGTGGGATAATCATAGCCAAGCCTGACCCAGAAATAACCGGCAAGGGCCAGAAGAAAGACAGGGAAGATAATGTTGATGAGCTCTATAAACATAAATGTTCCAATATCATAGTTGCTCCCGGTTAAAGGTGATTTCCGGCAGCTGGACCTTTGAAAATGTACAGAACTGATCAATCAGGGCGGATCTTTCCCCGCTTAACTGATAAGCGGTTTTTACAAGTCCTATTTCCCGCAAAAAATCATAGCCGATCATTTTAATCCGCTTAACCCCGTCTGCCTGGTAGTGATCAGGCATTGTGGTAAATCCGACCCCAGCGGCCACCATTGAAAGCGCCCTTTCGTCCTGGGCAGTGTTATAAACAAGTCGGGGGCGGACATTATGATCGGTAAAAAAACGGCTGGTTTCACTCAAAATTTCGCAGCGGGACCTGACGATTGTTGGCTCACCGGCAAATTCAGCCGGATGGATCGGCACCTTTTGCTGGGCAAGCGGGTGGTGTTCTGCGAGCGCAACCGAATAACCCTCCTTATAAAGGGGTATTTTTTCCAGTTTTAATGTCGGGCGCAGGATTGTCAGGGCAATATCAATTTTTCCTTCATCAAGACGGTTCTGGATTTCCTGCTCCGTACCTTCGAAAAGTTCTGTTACCAGTCCGCCGACCTCCCTGTTAAATGCTGTGAGTATATTGGCAATAATCGCTGCTGGAATTGTCATAAGGATACCAAGGCGTAAAAGATGCGACTGACCGGTAGATTTTATATCCGCTTCCGCCAGGTTAAGCTGATAAAGAATTGATTTTGCGTGGGGAACAAATCTGGTGCCACTTTCGGTCAGGAATACTCTTTTTGATGTGCGGTCAAAAAGTTTGCTACCCAGATCCGCTTCCAGTTTTTTTATCCCAGCTGATAATGTGGGCTGCGTGACAAAAACCCTTTTGGCGGCTTTTGTAAAACTACCGGTTTCGACCACAGCCAGAAAATAACGAAGCTGATAATTCTCTATCATTGATATTTTTTTCGCTAATTTATTTATTGATAGATACTATCTATGTTTATGGTGTTTGTAAAATCCGTATTTTTAAGGTAAAAATACAAATAAAAATTATGAGGGAGCATTTACATGGAAGGAATTAAGAAAAACTGGCCGGAAAGTCTGGTCTCTCTGGTTATTCTGTTTTTGGTCTGGAAAACCTTTGAACAAAGTGTTCTTGAACATCATTTTATCATTCCAACCACACGTTTTTTTGCACCGGCAATAGTGTTGGGGAATTTAATTTACTATAGCAGAAAAGGATTTAAGTGGCCCAAGTTGGTTCTGTTCTGGCTTTTTGTGATTGGTGATTTTGGCTCATTTCTGGCAATTTTTTATTCCCCTACATTGGCATCAAAGACCTATTTGTCTATCTGGGCACCGATAATTGTTGCAGTTTTAGTTCCAATTTTCACTTATTTGCTGTACAGTTATCAAAAAATAAATGAATTATTTAAAGATTAACCCTTTTCGGTTATAGTTTAGGGTAAGGGATGGGTTGCTTTTTAAAGCGGAATAATACATGCGATTTTTAAGTTTTGTTGGTTTATTGTTTTTTTGTCTCGTATCGGTTGCCTCCGCTGCTTCGATAGACGAGATTGTTGCCAATTTCGAAAAAGACTTCCAGGAAGAACTCAAGAAAAATAATGTGCCCGGTGGTGCCTATGCCATTATCCATAATGGTGAGGTCATTGCCATGAAAGGGGTCGGTGTTCGCGCAAAAGGGGGAACTGCACCTGTTGATGAAAATACTGTTTTCAGACTGGCGAGCGTATCCAAAACTTTTGCTGCTGGCCTCACTGCGGAACTTGTCGCAGAAGATAAATTTCACTGGGACGATAAAATTGTCGATTATGTTCCCGAATTCAGATTTAAATCCAGCAATTATACCAACAATCTAACCGTAAATCACATCCTTAGCCAAAGTTCCAGCCTCGTTCATAATGCCTATGATAATCTGGTAGAAGCCAATTATCCCATGTCAAAAATTATTGCCAAATTCAAGGATATTGATCCAAGTTGCAAGCTTGGGGAATGTTATGGGTATCAAAATGTGCTTTACAGTCTGATCCAGCCGGTGATTGAGCGTGCCACTTCCTCTAGCTATACCGATCTTATGTATAGCTATATTTTTGACCCTCTTGGCATGGAGCATGCTTCACTGGGGTATGAGGCTTTTCTGGGAAATCCTAATCATGCAGAACCCCATGTTCTTACAAAAAGAGGCTGGACAAAAACCAAAGTAACACCAAGTTATTATCATCTTTTGCCGGCAGCGGGTGTCAATGCCAGTATTTCTGATATGGCAAAATGGGTCATGGCGCAGATGGGCGCATTCCCACAGGCATATCCCCAAACTGTTATAGATACGGTAACAACAAAACATATCCGCACTTTAAAAGAGATGAGAAAACGTAACTGGCGGTCTATTCTTAAAAATGCCTATTACGGATATGGTTGGCGCATTTATGATGTTGGGGATACGGAACTTATTTATCATGGCGGGTCTGTTGCCGGGTTCCGTTCAGAAATTGCCTATTCAACGGAAAAAAATCTTGCACTTGTGATGCTTCTGAATGCGGAAACCAGAATGGGTGGCGATCTTAATGCAAAATTCTGGACAGAAGTATTTACACCGGAGCCGAAAATAACTGTTGCAAAAGTTGTTAAAAAGCCTGTGCCCAAGAGAAGAGTTAATATTGTCACCTCAATAGTGCCGCGTGATAAACCGTTAGCCGTTCCAGCTTTATAATAAATGAAAATAATTTTGGCACCCATGGAAGGTGTAATTGATTTCGCAATGCGCGAACAATTAACCGCGGGTGGATCATATGATCATGCCGTTACCGAATTTATCCGCGTTAATGATCATCTATTATCAAAAACTCAATTTATAAAATATTCGCCCGAACTGTTAGCAGGCGGACGGACATCATCAGGCACGCCGGTTTTTATTCAATTGCTGGGCCAGGATAAAAACTGGATGGCGGAAAATGCAAATCGGGCAGCTGAGTTGGGAGCGCCCGGCATTGATCTAAATTTTGGCTGTCCGGCTAAAACGGTAAACAATCATAGAGGAGGATCCATTCTTTTAACGGAACCGGAGACCGTTTTTGGTATTGTAAGCGAAGTTCGCAAAGCGGTGAATAAGGACATTCCTGTAACGGTGAAAATGCGACTTGGGTATGAGGATAAAACTCTAGCCATTGAAAATGCAGTTTCTATTGAAGCGGCGGGTGCCACGAGCCTGGCCATCCACGCTCGCACCAAAGTCGAAGGGTATAAACCACCGGCACACTGGCACTGGATTGCTAAAATAAAAAAACATGTAAAGCTGCCTGTGGTTGCCAATGGGGATATCTGGTCGAAGGAGGATGCCATGAACTGTATCCGGGAAAGTGAGTGCGCGGATATTATGATTGGTCGGGGCGGCCTTTCATTACCCAATTTGGCAGATGTGATCAAAAAAGATGCTGTTCCTTTAAGTTGGAAGGAGACGTGCACTCTTATGGTTCAGTATGCACAGGCAAGAAGGGATGTTAAAAACCGTAATCTGGTGCCTAACCGGATAAAACAATGGTGCCGTTATCTTATGCGTCAATATAGGGAGGCGGATGTGTTTTTCAATGAGATCAGAACCAAACGGCAATATGATGAGATAATGGATATTATTAATAGAAATTATCTATGAATAGAATAAATATTATTAATTTTATCTATAATAAGAAATTTGCTATTCTTTAAACCTCAACATAAAGCAGGGGTGAATAATTATGGCTGTCATAAAAAGCTCTATTGATCCGGAAGGATCAGAATTCATGGCGAATAAAACCAAAATGGATGCGCTTTTATCTGACCTCCATGACAAAATTACCAGAATAGAATTGGGGGGTGATGAGAAATCACGCCAGCGTCATATTGAGCGCGGCAAACTGTTGGCGCGTGACCGTATACGACGTCTGCTTGATAAGGGTAGCGCATTTTTGGAATTTTCGCAGTTAGCGGCTTTTGAGGTTTATGATGCTGAAGTACCGGCCGCCGGAATTATTACCGGAATAGGAAGGGTATCAGGGCAGGAATGTGTCATTATTTGTAATGATGCGACCGTTAAGGGCGGTACCTATTTTCCGCTGACCGTAAAAAAACATCTGCGCGCGCAGGAAATAGCTGCGGCTAATAATCTTCCCTGTATTTATCTGGTTGATAGTGGCGGTGCCAATCTGCCAAATCAGGATGAAGTATTTCCGGACAGGGATCATTTCGGACGCATATTTTATAATCAGGCTAAAATGTCAGCCAATAATATTCCGCAGATAGCGGTGGTTATGGGCTCCTGTACGGCTGGTGGCGCATATGTCCCGGCAATGAGCGATGAAAATGTGATTGTCAGGGATCAGGGCACAATATTTCTTGCCGGGCCGCCACTGGTCAAGGCCGCAACAGGAGAAGAAGTAACAGCAGAAGCCCTTGGCGGCGGAGATGTCCATACACGAATTTCCGGTGTTGCGGATCATCTGGCGGATGATGATAATCATGCGCTTGAAATTACCCGGTCTATCGTCAGCAATCTGAACCGAAGCAAAAAACATGATCTGGTTACCAAAGAAACAATTGAGCCACTTTATGATGTTGAAGAGCTGTATGGAATAGTCCCGACTGAGCTTAAGATTCCCTATGATGTGAGGGAAGTGATCGCCCGCATTGTTGATGGCAGCGAATTTGATGAATTTAAGAAACGTTATGGTCCAACGCTGGTTTGTGGTTTTGCGCATATTTACGGTATGCCGGTGGGTATCATAGCCAATAACGGGGTGCTTTTTTCACAATCGGCATTGAAAGGCGCACATTTTATCGAGCTCTGCGCTGCCCGAAAAATTCCGCTGGTCTTCTTACAGAATATTACCGGGTTTATGGTTGGGGAAAAATATGAAACGGGCGGTATAGCCCGTGACGGCGCGAAGATGGTTACGGCCGTGTCCTGTGCCAATGTGCCAAAATTTACGGTTATAATTGGCGGGTCATTCGGTGCGGGCAATTATGGCATGTGTGGCCGTGCTTATGATCCCCGGTTCCTATGGATGTGGCCGAATGCAAGAATTTCCGTTATGGGCGGGGAACAGGCGGCGGGTGTTCTGGCAACGGTAAAACGGGAAGGAATGGAACGCAAAGGGGAAAAATGGTCAGTCAGTGAGGAAGAAGAATTTAAAAAGCCGATAACCGCGCAATATGAGCATCAGGGCCACCCCTATTATTCTTCGGCGCGGCTTTGGGATGACGGTGTTATTGACCCAGCGGATACCAGGCGGGTCCTTGGCCTGTCTTTATCGGCCAGCCTTAATGCACCCATAAAAGAAACAAAATTCGGCATATTCAGGATGTAAATCATGACAATATTATTTGAAAAATCTGAAGACGGTATTGCCCGTATTATCCTTAACCGCCCCGAAGTGCATAATGCCTTTAACGCACAAATGATTGCCGACCTGACGGCGGCATTTCATGATCTTGCAAGCTGCCCGAATACAAATATACTTCTTCTTTCCGGTACCGGGGCAAGTTTCACGGCAGGGGCTGATTTGAAATGGATGAAGCAGGCAGCGGGCTATTCAGAAGAGGAAAACTTTCAGGATGCGATGAAGCTAAGCAACATGCTGAATGCCTTATATCATTTACCCCAGCTGACAATTACCTGTGTTCAGGGCGCTAATATGGGAGGTGCCATTGGCTTGATCAGCTGTTCTGATATTGTCTATGCCGATGAACAAAGCAAATTTTCTATGTCTGAAGTCACTTTAGGGTTAATTCCGGCAACCATTTCACCATATGTTATCAATGCCATCGGGGGACGATACGCAAAACGTTATTTCCAGACAGGGGAAAGGTTCGGCTGTGAGAAGGCACTTGAGATCGGACTTATTCATGAGATTTATACGTCTTTTGAAGATCTTCAGAGCAAGGTTGAAAGCCTGCTCTATACTTTACGTAGCAATGCGCCAGGTGCCATGAAAAAAGCAAAAATGCTGGCCATAGACTATAATGATGTTCCGATTTCTGACGAAATAAGGCGGGACAGCGCAAAAAGAATTGCTGCGGCCAGAGTGTCAGCTGAAGCGGCCAAAGGATTAAATGCTTTTTTAAGCAAGAAAAAACCCGATTGGACAGAAGATGTTTGAAAAAATTCTTATTGCCAACCGTGGTGAAATTGCCTGCCGGATTATAAAGACGGCAAGAAAAATAGGCATCAAAACGGTCGCTGTTTATTCAAGTGTTGATGCATCGGCACGCCATGTAAGGCTTGCTGATGAAGCCTATGAAATTGGCGCAGCTGATGCCGCGGACAGTTATCTAAATGGCAGCAAAATTATTGCAACGGCCCGTAAAAGCGGTGCCAGTGCTATTCATCCGGGGTACGGATTTTTATCAGAAAATGAAGAATTTGCCCGCGACTGTGAAGAAGCGGAAATTCGTTTTATCGGCCCAACTGCTGATGCCATCAGACTGATGGGGCTCAAAGACCAGGCCAAAAAAGCAATGGAGGAAGCGGGCGTTCCCGTGGTTCCGGGTTATGACGGTGATCATCAGGACGCTGTATTTTTATCTGAAAAAGCAGATGACATTGGATATCCGCTCCTGATCAAGGCGGTCGCCGGTGGCGGTGGCAAGGGGATGAGACTGGTTGAGAATAGTGGTCAATTTGCACAGGCCCTCAGCAGTGCTAAACGTGAAGCAAAAGCGTCATTTGGCAATGACCGGGTGCTGCTTGAGAAATATATCCGAAAGGCACGGCATATCGAGGTACAGATATTTGCCGATATGGTTGGAAATGCCGTCTACCTTCATGAGCGGGACTGTTCATTGCAGCGGCGTCATCAGAAAATTATCGAAGAAGCACCAGCTCCCGACCTGAGTGATGATATGCGCTATGAAATTGGGGAAACAGCAACCCGGGCGGCAAAGGCGATAAAATATCGCGGGGCCGGAACTATTGAATTTATAGTTGATGTTGAAAATGGCTTAAAGGACGCACCCTTTTATTTTATGGAAATGAATACGCGTCTACAAGTCGAGCATCCGGTTACAGAAATGATTACCGGACTTGATCTTGTTGAATGGCAATTACGTGTTGCAGCGGGTGAAAGACTTCCGCTAAAGCAGGATGATATAAAGCTAAACGGTCACGCGTTTGAAGCGCGCCTATATGCTGAAGACCCGGGTAATAATTTTTTGCCGCAAACAGGGAAAATTAATTATTTCAGTTGTCCGGCACCTGATCTTAATTTTCGGCTCGATAGTGGAATTGATCAGGGCGACGAGATCAGCATTTATTATGACCCGATGATCGCCAAACTGGTTGTCTGGGGTCAGAACCGCAGTGAAGCACTCCGGCATATGCGACGGGTCATTAAAAATACGGCCATCGCCGGTGTAAAAACCAATCTGGAATTTCTTTATCATGTATTCATGAATAAATCTTTCAGTGTTGCTGACTTTGATACCGGTTTTATAGAAAAACATAGAGTTGAGCTGACAAGACGTTTTGATGAAATGCCAGTGCCGGTATTGGTTCTTGCCGCGTTATCAGACCTTATGCCGCATATGGAAGGACAGGATGTTTGGGATTGGACAGACGGCTGGCAGCTGAATCATAACCTTAAAGTAAATTTGACATTTACGGCGAATAACAATTCCCATGAAGTTGGTGTGACATACCTTAAGGATGGATTTGAAATTTCCGTTTCTGACAGGTCGTTTAAAGTTAAATTGCTCAAAAAAGTTCAGGATGACTTCAGTATTCTGATTGACGGACGGAAGATCAGCGGCAAGGTCATCATGCAAAAACAGGATTTTACAGTATTTTGTGATGGTAAAGTCGCCTATCTTCATCATTATATTCCCGGGGCAGACAAACAGGATGATCAGGCCAAAAGCGGGACAGTCATCACGCCAATGCCTGGAAAAGTTTCAAATATCCTTGTGGAGGATGGTGCAGAAGTTGAAGAGGGTGAACCGCTTGTTATCCTGGAAGCCATGAAAATGGAACATACCATCAAAGCGCCACGCAAGGGTATCGTTCACTTTAATGACTTGAAGCTGGAAATGCAGGTATCAGACGGTGAGGTCCTCTTCAGAATTGCGGAAAGAGATGGGGATGAGTGATACAGACGTCATCATTTATGAAGTGGGGCCAAGGGACGGGCTTCAGAATGAAGCAAAATTTGTCAGCACCGCCACAAAAGTTGATCTGATCAACAGGCTGTCACGAACTGGGCTCAGAAAAATTGAAGTGACCAGCTTCGTTTCCCCGAAATGGGTTCCACAAATGGCTGACAACGCAGATGTCATGACATCTATTGACCGGGTGTCTGGCGTCACTTATGCGGCCCTTACACCAAATGTCAAAGGGATTGAGGCGGCAATTAAGGCATCTGCAGACGAAGTGGCCATATTTGCGGCTGCATCGGAAAGCTTCAGTCAAAGCAATATCAACTGTTCCATTCTAGAAAGCATTGAACGGTTCAAACCTGTTATGGAAATTGCCTTTGATCATAAATTGCCTGTGCGTGGTTATGTTTCCTGTGTAACCCACTGTCCTTATGAAGGGGCAATTGCCGCAATAGATGTCGTTAGGGTGTCTGAGGAACTTATGAAAATGGGCTGTTATCAGATATCCCTTGGCGATACCATCGGCAAGGGAAAACCGAAAGATTTTGAGAAACTTCTGATCGCACATAAGGCGGTAATGAGCAGCAATGATCTGGCACTGCATTGCCATGACACATATGGAAATGCCCTGAACAATATCAAAGAGGGGCTCGAACAGGGGATCAGGACCTTTGACAGTTCGGTTGCCGGGTTAGGGGGATGTCCTTATGCCGAAGGGGCGAGCGGAAATGTGGCAACAGAAGCGGTTCTCACGATGCTTGGGGAAATGGGCATCCGTACAGGCATTGATTTAGAGAAAATTATAGAAATAGCAAGTTTTGTAACAAAGGCGCTCGCGCGCATTCAGAATTAATGAAAAGGTGATAAAATGGTTTCCTATCCATCCTTAAATTTCGGTCATAGTGATGATATTAATATGCTCCGTGACATGGTGCGTAAATTTTCAGCCGATGAAATCGCGCCCCGCGCCGAAGCAATTGACCGTGAAAATGATTTTCCGGAAGACCTGTGGCAGAAATTTGGGGAACTGGGACTGCTGGGTATGACTGTGCCAGAGCAATATGGTGGTTCGGAAATGGGCTATCTTGCCCATACGATTGCGGTTGAGGAAATTTCACGGGCATCCGCCAGTGTCGGTCTTAGCTACGGTGCCCATTCAAACCTGTGCGTGAACCAGATCAACAGAAACGGCAGTGATGAACAAAAGAAAAAATATCTGCCAAAATTGCTCAGCGGTGAACATGTCGGTGCCCTTGCCATGAGTGAAAGCGGTGCAGGGTCCGATGTTGTCAGCATGAAATTGAAAGCTGAGAAAAAAGGGCATACCTATATCCTTAACGGGACCAAAATGTGGATCACAAACGGCCCAAATGCTGATGTGCTGGTGGTTTATGCCAAAACGAATATGGAAGCAGGATCAAAGGGAATGACTGCCTTTATTGTTGAAAAAGGATTTAAAGGTTTTTCAACGGCACAAAAACTTGACAAGCTTGGTATGCGCGGATCGAACACATGTGAGCTCGTGTTTGAAGATTGTGAAGTGCCGGAGGACAATGTTCTGGGAGCAGTGGATTCAGGGGTTAGGGTATTAATGTCCGGTCTAGATTATGAAAGGGTCATTCTTTCTGGTGGGCCGCTAGGGATTATGCAGGCGTGCCTGGATGTCGTGCTTCCCTATATTCATGACCGCAAGCAATTTGGTCAGTCGATTGGCGAATTCCAGTTCATTCAGGGGAAGGTTGCCGATATGTATACTGAGCTAAATGCCTGCCGCAGTTATGTATATGCAGTGGCAATGGCCTGTGACCGCGGCGAAACGACCCGTAAGGATGCGGCCGGCTGTATTTTATATTCCGCTGAAAAAGCGACGCAAATGGCACTTCAGGCGATACAGTGTCTCGGTGGGAATGGCTATATTAATGAATTTTCCACCGGTCGATTGCTTCGTGATGCGAAGCTTTTTGAAATCGGTGCGGGTACCAGTGAAATCAGACGTATGCTCATCGGTCGTGAGCTGTTTTCAGAAACTGCTTGAACCCTAGGGGTTCTGCTCTTTTTCTCTTTTAAAAATATTTTTATTTAGCGGCTAAAAAATTTATTTTGTTAAGACTTTATTAACTAATATTAACGATTATTAAACAATCTAAAGAATTTTAGTAAAAGTTTAATGAAATTAATATGTTAGGTTTAACTGAATGAATAAATTGGGTGAGGGAAAATGTGCAGAAGGTACGGAAATCATACAAATTTCCGGAATGGCTGCTGAATTTCTTAAAACTTTGGCAAATCCAAACAGGCTGATCATACTTGGACGATTAATGAAAGGCGAATTATGTGTCAGCGATCTGGAAAAGAAGCTTGATATTTCCCAATCAGCATTATCCCAGCATTTAAGTAAAATGCGTGGACAGGGTATTTTGGCCAGACGCCGGGACAGGCAACAGATATATTACTCTATTAGCGATAGGCGGGTTGAAAAATTTATTGATCTGACATCTGAATTATTTTGTAAAAAATAAGCCCAGTCAGCCATAAATTTATTTTTCTTATTATTTTTTCTTGATTATCTGATCGATCCGATTTTGCCATCATGGGAAAGGATGATGGCAATTGGTTTTGTTTTTGGAAATTCTGAGAATATGATCATCAGGATCACTGTGAACGGAACGCTCAGGAACATACCGGCTATGCCCCAGATGCTTCCCCATACGGCCAGTGACAGCATGACAACTAGCGGGCTTAAGTTCAGCGAATTCCCCATAAGTCTGGGTTCAAGAATATTGCCAATGAGCACCTGAATGAGCCCAAGTGAAGATATAATAATTAAAAATGGTGTAAAGGTCGGAAACTGAACAAGACTGAGCAATGCCGGAAATAAAACCGCAAGCATGGACCCGACAGTTGGTATATAGTTTAAAAGAAAAATTATAAAAGCCCAGAAGCTGGCATAATCAACATCATTCAGGATAAGCACTATGTAACAGGCGACCCCGGTCAGCATGCTGACAAATGTTTTTATGGCAACATATTTTTCAATTTTAATTGAAACCGCGCTGATAATTTCTGTGACAGTTTCGGAATGTTTTGAGCCCTTAAGCAAGGCATCAAGTTTGGCTTTAAAACTGGCCTGTTCGAGGAAAATAAACAATACATAAATAAGGATCAATCCGGCATTGCCGGCAATTCCGGCCATGGTGCCGGCAATATTGCTTATAAATGGCCGCAGATTGATCTGGCCAAGAAGCTGGGTAAGATTGGGCTGGTTTTCAATACCGAAAAGATCGTAAATTCGATCGGAAAGTTTAAGCAGATTTTCCTGATAAACCGGTGCGGCTGCTTTTACATTATGAATATTATCACCGATCATATTCACCAGCAGATAAAGAGCGGTAATCATGGTGAGTAAGGCGGCAATAAAACAGACAGCCTTTGGCAGGGCGCGATTGTTTATTTTTACCTTATGATAATAATCGGCAAGTGTATTTATCAGATACCAGATCACGACACTGATCAGAAACGGGACAATAAGGTCACGGCCGACAACCATAATATAAACCGAAAGTACGATCAGTCCCAATCCGCCAGTATATGATAAAATGCCCATTACTCTGCCTCTTAATCTTTATATTCATTATAGATTGTTGTTAATAAACTGCCAAAGGTCAAGTTATTAATAGTTGCAATTAAACCACTAATAAGTGAAACTGATTTAAATGCGAGTAGGAGACGAAAAATGAAAAAACTTTTAATCGGTATTCTGGTTTTGGTGGTTATTGGCGGCGGGGCCATGTTCTATTTATCTTCAAATGCGGGAGATATGATCAGGCATGGGGTTATCACCTATGTGCCGCCAATTATTGGAGCGGATGTTGAATTGGCCAAAGTTGATCTTGATCCTGCCAATGGTGCTGCATCTGTTACTGGACTTGTCATTGGCAATCCTGAAGGTTTTAAATCATCACATGCCTTTAAAATTGATAATATGAGCGTTAAGCTGGATATTAAAAGTCTGACGTCAGATGTTATTCATATTAATGAAATACGTCTTGATGCACCGGATATGATTTATGAAATCGGTACCAAAGGTAACAATATTGGTAAAATTCAGGAAAATGTGGATAAATATGTAGCTGATCTGGGCCTTGAAAGCAGCGATGACAGCGAACTGAAATATATCATTGATCATGTCTATATCAATGGAACTAAAGTTCAAATTGCCAGTGACCTGGTTGGTGGCCGTGGTGCGGGTGTAACCCTCCCCAATCTTGACATTGCTGATATTGGAAAACGCGAAAACGGGGCAATTGCTACGGATGTTCTAAAGCAGATTTTCGGTGTTGTTAATAAAAGTGTAAGTCAGGTGGCACAAAGTGAAATGCTTGGTGATGTCAAAAACAAGGTAAATGACGCTGCAGGAAATGTTGTTAAGGAGTTGGAAGGTAAAGTCGCTGACCAGGTCGGGGAGAAGCTGAAGGGGCTGATCCCACAAAAATAATTTTTTCTAGAAAGGATATTATTGTGGTTCTACTGATTGGTTTGCTCGCAATAGCCGGCATTTGCTATTATTTTTATCTTCGCCTGATAAAACAAAGAAACTATGCTCTAGAAGCCCTCTCATCAATAGATGTGCAGCTTAAGAAAAGGCATGATCTGGTTCCCAACATTCTGAAAATTGCCAAAAAATTTATGGAACATGAAGATGCGGTGCTGACAAAAGTAACGCAAATGAGAACCATTTCAGCAAGTGATTATGATAAAAACAATCCTGAAGAAGTCGCCCAGCATCTTGAAGCCAGCAAACAGCTACAGTCTGCAATGATGAATTTGTTCGCGGTTGCCGAAAATTATCCGGATCTGAAATCGCAGGAAACCATGGTCAGGGCTCAGGAAACCTATGAAGAGGTTGAAGGGCATATTTCTGCAGCACGGCGGTTTTATAATTCAGCGGTTACGGATCTGAAAAATCTGGTGGAAATTTTCCAAGCAGCATAATCGCCAATATGCTTGGAATTAAAGCGATGCCCTATTTTGAAGTGGATGAAGCAGACCGCAAACCGGTGGACGCTGCAGATTATCTTTAAAGGCAAAAAGACATGACAATTGATGACATGCGGCAATTGCTGCATTCATTTGACGGGAGCGGTTTTAAGCCTTTGCTGGATGAGTTGGAGGCAAAAGGCAGCGAGCCTTTAAAACCTTTCTTGGTGCCGTATTTATTTGCGGCTTAATTGTTATCTTAATTTTGCTTACTCAGGGTGATACTGATTTATTTCAAATTTCTGTCGGGCTGTCTTTCATCGTCTGTATGTTTTTTTACCGCAGAATGGCCGTCATAAGACGAGAAGCAAAAAGGGAGCTAATGCCGGCACTTTGTCATAATATCGGCCTTGAATATCTAATGACACCCTCTTCACATGTGATCGTACCGTTTGATCAGCTTTCGATCATTCCGGGATATGATGAAAAAACGCTGGAAGATCAGATTTCCGGAAAAATTGAGGATGTCGATTTTCAACTGTTCGAAGCAAAACTGATCACGGTAAGCAAGGATAGCAAGGGTCGAAGGACAACAACAACTGTTTTTAACGGTTTTCTGGTTCAGTTTAATTTTCATAAAAATTTTAAGGGCCAAACCATTATTACCAAGGATCACACGGCAATCGGTAATTTTCTGACCGGCTGGACAAGATCCGGTGAACGGGTGAAGCTGGAAGACAGTGTTTTTGAAAGTGAGTTTGAGGTCTATTCCACAGACCAGGTGGAAGCGAGGTATTTGCTGACCCCGACATTTATGGAGCGGCTTCTTGAATTTTCCCGGCTTCCCAATATAAAGCAGTTGCAGCTGGCGTTTAAGGATGGATCCATATATATGGCGATCAAAAGAAACGGAAACGCGTTTGAAGGAGGGAGCTATAACCTTAATGATCCTGAACTGATAAAACAGAATATTAAAGACATTGCCCAGATATTTGATATGGTTACAGAACTTAAATTGACGCAGAATACAAGAATTTAATCAGGAAATAATAATGCTTAAATGCCAAAGAAACTTATTTGATATACCTGCCGATGTGACATATTTAAATGCCGCCTATATGGGGCCATTAACCAAAAAAGCGGTCGAGATTGGCAAGGTCGCAGTCGCCAAAAAAATGATGCCATGGTCCATTGCTATTAGTGAATTTTTTGAACTTCCAGATCAAATTTATAATCTTACGGCAAAAATGATCGGTGCCAAGCCGGATGATATGGCAATTGTGCCGTCCGTTTCCTATGGCATTGCTGTTGCGGCAAAAAATATTCCTGTTTCAGCGGGGCAGAAAATTATTGTGCTGGCTGACCAGTTCCCATCAAATATTTATCCCTGGCTCGTACTGGCGGAGGAAAAGGGGGCTATCGTTGAAACCGTCGGCTGGCCAGAGAACGGAAACTGGACCGAGGCATTGGTCAATGCAATCGATAATAAGACTGCTATTGTTGCAACGGCAAATGCCCACTGGACCAATGGAACATTAATTGATCTGATCGCTGTAAGCAAAAAAACGAAAAAGGTGGGGGCGGCGCTGGTGCTTGACCTGTCCCAGACATTGGGGGTGATGCCCTTTTCCGTTAAAGATGTTGATCCGGATTATATGGTGGTTGTGGGATATAAATGGCTGCTTGGGCCGTTTTCATTCGGATATTTATATGTGGCACCCCGGAACCAGGATGGAAAACCACTTGAGGAAAGCTGGATCGGTCGCAAGGATGCCGACGATTTTGCCCGGCTGGTTGATTATAAGGATGGCTATGAAACTGGTGCCCGACGTTTTGATATGGGGGAAAAAGCAACTTTATTCATGCGCCAATTGCGGCTTCAGTCCTTGAATATTTACTGGGTCTGGGGATAGAGAATATAGCGGAATATTTAAAAACCCTGACGGATTATATTGCAAAACGTGCAACAGCTATTGGCCTTAATGTAGCAGGTGAGGAACAACGCGTGCCTAACTTAATCGGCATAAATTTTAAGGGTGGAGTACCGGCGAATATAGCACCGGCACTTGCTGAAAAGAAGATTTTTGTCAGTATTCGAGGGCATAGCATCCGTGTTTCTCCGCATATTTATAATGATAAAGCGGATATTGACCGCTTTTTCGATGTTTTGGAAGGTGAGCTTTAGGAAATGACCCTTGGTGTTGAAATTGAAAGAAAATTTTTAATCCGCAGGATGCCGGATCAGCAGCCTGATCGAGTTTATAAAATCAGACAAGGTTATATCGCCCGGGAGCGCGGCAATACAGTTCGTGTGCGTGAGCGGGATGATCAGTATATCTTGAGTATCAAAACCCAGAAATCAGGGCCGGGGCGAAATGAGCTGGAATTTAAAATCACAAAAGAAGAAGCGGACATTCTGTTTTCATCAATCAGTCACTATGCCATTATCAAAAAACGTGAAATATATAAAATTGACGGTATGACGTGGGAGCTGGATATATTTGAAGGGGTTAATAAGGGGCTCATCATCGCAGAAGTGGAACTTGCAAACGCCAATGACAGCATTGCCCTTCCGGATTGGATTGGCCCGGAAGTTACATCCTTAAGCAAATTTTATAATGCCAATATTGCTGATATGCCGTTTGAAAGCTGGCGGATCAGTTATGAAGATCTTGTAGAAAGATTGTCTGAGTAATCTTTGTTTCAGGAAAAAATTATTTAGCGGTCAGGACTTCATATGCCGCTTTAATCTGCTGAAATTTTATGGCACTTTCAGCATCACCCATATTTGTATCCGGGTGGTAAAGTTTTACCAGACGTCGATAGGCTGACTTAATTTCGACCATTGTTGCATCATCTTCCAGATCAAGAATTTCAAGGGCATCTGACCGGCGTTCTTCCTTGCCATATGTGGTCTCGCCACCCATATAGGCGCTGCTGCCCTTATACCCTTTGGCGGTTCGCAGTTCTTCCTGGGCGCGCCTCATAGCCTCTTCACGGGAAAGGCCGTCAAAATAATTCCAGTTTTTGTTGAATTCGGCAACATGGGACTGACAGAAATACCACTTATCTTTGCTGTCAGGGGCTTTGGGAGCAGGATAATCGCCAGGATTGTCACAGCCGTCATAATCACAAAGACGCACTGAAACCGGGTCTCGTTCCCTGTAATAATCTCCCCATTTGGGAAATGTCCAAGATTTGGGTCGTGACATTAATTCATCCTTGCATTAAAAAAGCATAACTAGCAGTTTTTATGAATGATAAACAAGGACTAAATCGAAAAAATGATGCCTAACCATATCATTAGAGATGCCAGAATTGAAGATGCAAGGGAACTTGCTGAACTGGTCAATTATTCGGGGTCAGGGCCAAATACCAATGGCATTGATCTAGCCAACTGGGCCAGTCAGGTAAAAAATGGCGAAGATCCTTTTGACATTGGGGCTTCGATTATTGCCAGTGACAAAGATTATTACACCTATAAAAATATGCGGGTTCTTGAAGCATCAGGAAAATTGGCAGCTGTTTCCCTGTCTTATGTTGCCTGGAAAAGAACACCTGAAGAGATGGAAAAAATATCCAAAAATTTCCGTGTCTTTAAGGAACTGACCAACACAATTCCGGGAGAATACTATCTTGATAGCCTGGCGGTTCATCCAGAATTCAGAGGGTGCGGTTTTGGGGAAGCCATGCTTGAAGATACGGAAATTCTGGCTAAAAACAGAGGGTATGATGCTGTGCATCTTCTGGTTTTTGATAATAATATTCCGGCCGTAAAAATGTATGAAAAAAACGGTTATCGTACGCAACGTAGTCGTCCTGCACCGATAGATCCGGATATTCCCTATACAGGAAATGTATCACTTTATAAGAAAACCCTATAAAAAAAGCCCCCGCAATAATAGCAGGGGCTTAAATTTTTTCTAATTTTTATGATTAGGCTATAGGACCGGCTGATCTTACGGCATCGTCGACATGCTCTTCATATTCAACGAAATTTTTCCTGAATAATCCGACCAGATGAGCAGCCTGTTTATCATATGCCGCAGCGTCAGCCCAAGTCCCCCGTGGGTCAAGAACGGCTGTATCAACTCCAGGGCAGCTTAACGGCACTTCAAAGCCGAAATTTTGATCGATCCTGAATTCACCATTATTTAAGGACCCGTCAAGGGCAGCATGAAGCAGGGCGCGTGTATATTTAATCGGCATTCTGCTGCCGACACCATAAACGCCGCCGGTCCAGCCAGTGTTGACCAGCCAGCAGGTGACCTCACCTTCAGCGATTTTTTTACGTAAAAGATTGCCGTATACGGACGGATGGCGCGGCATAAAGGGCGCACCAAAACATGTTGAGAATGTTGCTTGTGGCTCTTTGCTTAATCCTTTTTCTGTGCCGGCCACTTTCGCTGTATAGCCGGAAAGGAAATGATACATGGCCTGTTCCGGGGTAAGCCGCGCGATAGGCGGCATGACACCGAAGGCATCGGCGGTCAGCATAATAACATTCTTTGGAACACCTCCTGGGGCCCCTTCCGTTGTATTCGGAATAGAGGTGATAGGATAAGCAGCCCTTGTATTTTCAGCAAGACTGTTATCATTCAGATCAATTTCCCTGGTGTCAGGATCATAGATCACATTTTCAAGGACAGTGCCAAACATTGCCGTCGTCGCATAAATTTCCGGCTCCGCTTCCGCGCTCAAATTAATAACTTTTGCATAGCAGCCGCCCTCAAAGTTAAAGACGCTGTTATCTGACCAGCCATGTTCATCATCGCCAATAAGCTGACGCTCAGGATCAGCGGAAAGTGTTGTTTTTCCTGTTCCGGAAAGGCCAAAGAAAATAGCCGTATCGCCATCTTTACCAATATTGGCAGAACAATGCATTGGCAGAATGCCTTTTTCCGGCAATAGATAGTTAAGGATAGAAAAGACTGACTTCTTGATCTCTCCGGCATAGGACGTGCCGGCAATCAGAACCAGTTTTCTGGCAATGTTAATGGTGACGACTGTGCCTGAATTTGTACCGACCTCTTTTGGATCGACAATCAGGTCAGGTGCATGGAGAATGGTAAAATCCGGTTTGAAACCTTTAAGGTCTTCATTATTTGGATTAACAAGCAGGTTTCTGATGAAAAGGCTGTGCCATGGTGAAGGACTTATGGTTCTGACAGAAATTCTGTGGGCGGGATCGGTTCCCCCGTACAGGTCCTGTACATAAAGATCGTGTTCATTGAGATAGGCAATGATCTTCGCTTCAACTTTATTGAAATTTTCTTCACTAATTGCCTTGTTGACTTTGCCCCACCAGATATTGTCCCGTGAAGAGGGTTCATCGACCATAAATTTATCATTGGCACTTCTTCCGGTATGTTGTCCGGTTTCCACAACCAGTGCACCACCATTGGTAATATGGCCAAGGCCGGCTTTGATCGTGTGCTCATATAAAAGTTCAGTGCCAAAATTCCAGTAAATATTTTTGTCACTCTTAATTTTTTGGTTTTCTACGCCATTGGAGCTGACGTATTTCCCCACGTTATTCATAATACTTCCTCTTCTTCGAATTAATATAATTCAAATAATAAATTTTGATTTATTAGGACTACAATTAATAAAGATTTTATCCTGAGTTGAGAAATAAATTTCGAATATTTTTCAAACTATTGATTTATAAGGGAAAAAGTGTCACATTTATGACACTTTTATAACGCAATTTTTTGAACTCATACCAGCAATCGTGGTAATATATATTAAGATTCGTTCAAGAAAGGAAAAAAACCAGATGTCATCAGTAATAACCCTTGTCGATGATGATCAGAATATTCTGGCATCCGTAAGTATGGCCCTTGAGAGTGAGGGTTTTAAAGTTCGCACATTTACGGATGGTGCCAGTGCACTCGAAGGGATAACAAAAGATCCTGGCGATCTTGCCGTTCTTGATATTAAAATGCCACGCATGGATGGGATGGAACTTCTTCGCCGTCTGCGTGAAAAACAAAATCTGCCCGTTATATTTCTGACATCCAAGGATGATGAAATTGATGAAATGCTCGGCCTTAAAATGGGAGCGGATGATTATATAAAGAAACCATTTTCCCAGCGTCTTCTTATTGAACGAATTAAAACTATTTTGCGTCGGATGGACGCCGTTAAAAAAGCAAAAACTGAAGACGAGGATGAAACGGGGGTTATTGTCCGGGGCCGTCTGAAAATTGATCCGGTCCGCCATATTTGTGACTGGGATGGGAAAGATGTGAAGCTTACTGTCACCGAATTTCTAATTCTGCAAGCCCTTGTTCAGCATCCGGGACATGTGAAAAGCAGGGACCAGTTGATGGATGTCGCTTATAATGATGATATCTATGTTGATGACCGAACCATTACGGCAGTCATATTAAACGCCTGAGAAAAATTCACCGATCAGTGATACATTCGACGGGATAGAGACACTACGGTGTCGGATAGGTATAGTGAGCTAATAAATATAAAATTAAAAGAACAAGAAGACTAATTTCACCGCTGATCGTATTCTGGCGGTGAATCTTAATGCGCTTATTTTCTGGGCGGCGGTGTTCTATACGTGGACCAGGTCCAGAATACCCTGATGCAATCACGTGATGAGTTAGTCAGACGCTGAATTTATCTGGCGGGTGCTGGGGGAGACGGCGACAGATGATCCGGACACGACGGAACTTTTGATTGAACCGGCAAAAAATATCCTAGTTCGACTGGTCAATATTACCAAACTTCGCACCCGTTATTTTGCCATAAATAACGAATTGATGATTGATAGCCGTGATCTGAATATCAATAATGTGGTTGTCGAAAATACCATGCCTAAAAAGCTCGGTATCGGTGACTTCTGGGAAATTATAAACAGGGAAGTTTCTCTCATTCTTGATAAAATTCAGAATAATCGTGAAAGCCTGGAGACTTACCATGAGCTTGAAGATGAAATGGCGACTGACTATCCGGAAGTATTAACCGCACTTGCCGGTGAAGTCAGCAGCCGGGTCAGAAGACTTGATGATCAGCGGGATATAATCACAGTTGCGGTGCCCGTACAGCGCTTCCGCCGGGTATTGGGAGCATTAATGTTATCAACCGATACCGGCGATATATATGCGGCAGTTCAGGACGTTCGCCTGACCATCATTCAGATTTTTTGTGTGTCACTGCTTATCACACTTCTATTATCATTGTTTCTTGCCAAAACCATTGTGCGACCAATATTAAAACTTGCCCATTCAGCGGATAATATCAGTCTGGGGGAAAAATCAAATATTCCAGATTTATCATCCAGAAATGATGAGATTGGGGATCTTTCAAGGTCCCTAAAGGATATGACGGAAATACTTGCCAAACAAATTGATGCGGTCGCCAGTTTTGCGGCCGATGTTGCCCACGAGCTTAAAAATCCCCTGACCAGCATGCGTAGTGCAATTGAGACGATGGAATATGCCAAAACTGAAGAAAACCGGCAAAAACTGAGAGCCATCATCAGCGATGATGTTAAAAGGCTGGACCGCTTGATCACGGATATTTCAGATGTGTCTCGGCTTGATGCTGAAATGTCCCATTCGATGATGCAGCAGGTCAATATGACTGCACTGCTTGAAACCATGATAGATATTTATCTGACCACGCAAAAAGATAATCTGCCGCATCTGCACCTTGATATAAAGCAACGCCGGTTTAAACTTCGTGACGGTAATTCAGCCCCTTATTTTGTTCGTGGTCTTGAAGGGCAACTTGGGCAGCTGATTCGAAATCTGGTGGATAATGCGATCTCTTTTTCCCGCAAAGACGGCAATATATGGATCAGAATGAAACGGCGGAATAATATGGTCGAAATTCTGGTTGAGGATGAGGGAATTGGCATTCCGGAAGACAAACTGGAAAATATTTTTGATCGCTTTTATTCCGAGCGACCCAAGGGAGAGGCTTTCGGCAAACATTCCGGTCTCGGTCTCAATATTTGTAAGCAGGTGGTTGAAGCCCACGGCGGAGAAATATATGCTGAAAACCGAATGGATGATGAAAAGAATATTATTGGTGCGCGCTTCGTTGTATTATTACCGCTTGCAGATAACTGAGGATTAGCGCTGTGACACTACATCATGCCTCCTGTGTTGAGTTTGAAGGAAAAGGAATATTAATTTTCGGGCCTTCCGGATCAGGAAAATCAGATCTGGCCCTGCGCCTGATTGATGCGGGGGCCAAACTGGTTTCTGATGATTATGTCAAAGTCGATGGGGATGACGGTTTTCTTTATGCGCATCCGGCGCCGAATATTGCCGGACTGATTGAAGTACGTGGTGTGGGTTTAATCAAGCTTGGCTATGTAAAGTCCAGCAGATTGGGACTGGCACTTGAACTGACGCCGGAAAAGGAAATTGAACGATTGCCCAAAGCCGCTTTTTTTGAACAGGATGGTTGCAAAATCCCACTCTATAAAATTGATGCTTTTTCAGGGTCTGCTATAGCAAAAATCAGGTTAATGTTAAAATTATGAATGAAATGAGAAAAAAAAGTAATGTTTTAAATCTGCTGCTGATCACAGGTATGTCAGGAGCAGGCAAGTCAACGGCCCTTTCAGTGCTGGAAGATCTCGAATATGAGGCAATAGATAATCTGCCGATTAATCTGTTACCCAGTCTTATTGATCTGGCAATGAAAAATGACCCGGATCATATTAACCCGGCATTGGCAATTGGGGTCGATGCCAGGACACGAAATTTTCAGCCGGAAAATATCGTTAAAGTTCTATCACGAATAAAGGAACAGGAAAGAATTTCCATCAAAATTCTTTATTTTGATAGTGGAGATGAGGTCTTATCTGCCCGGTTTTCTGAAACCCGCAGACGTCATCCTTTGGCCAAGGATAGGCCGGTCAGTGATGGAATTGCCCGTGAACGACAGATGATGGAAGTCATTAAAGCGCAAAGTGATTATATCTTTGATACATCGGAATATAGTATTCATGATCTCAGGCGCGTGCTTTCCCAGCATTTTGAACGGGGGCAGGAAAAAGGACTAAGCATTTCTGTAAGTTCATTTGCCTATCCGAAAGGGTTGCCGCGTGATGCGGATTTGGTCTTTGACGTTAGATTTTTAAGAAATCCTCATTATGATGAAAAACTCAAAGCCAAAACCGGCAGAGAAGAGGTTGTTGGAGAGTATATCATGCGGGATCCGGTTTTTAACAGCAGTTGGGATAAAATTTCTTCGCTTATCCTTACATTGCTTCCAGAGTATAAAAAAGAAGGCAAATCATATCTGACGATTTCATTCGGATGCACCGGAGGCAAACATAGATCTGTTTTTTTGGCTGAAAAACTTGGCGCTTTGTTGAAAGAAAAAAATTATAAAGTAAACATTCACCACCGTGAGCTTTCTTTGTAAAAGAGAATTGTTCTCTTTCCAAAGACGGATTATACTGTGCATTCAGGACTAATAAAAAAGGTTAAAATATGATTGGAATGGTTGTTGTTACCCATGGAAGGCTGGCTGAAGAATTCATTGCTGCAATGGAGCATGTGGTTGGCCCTCAAACAGCGCTTAAGGCAATTTCAATTGGGCCGGATGACGACATGGAACAACGGCGTCAGGATATTCTCGATGCAGTCACCGAAGTTGAGGAAGGGAACGGCGTGATAATCCTTACAGATATGTTTGGTGGTACACCATCAAATCTTGCTATTTCGGTCATGGATAGCAGCAAAGCAGAAGTGATCGCGGGCATTAACCTGCCTATGCTGATCAAGCTTGCCAGCGTCCGCTCAACGCCATGCACCATGGAAGAAGCGGTCACAGCTGCGCAGGAATCCGGGCGTAAATATATCAATATCGCCTCACATGTGTTATCCGGTGGTCAGGAATGAGCACCGACGAAAATGGTGACAGCCGGAAAATAAAAATCTGCAATGAACGGGGGTTACACGCACGTGCATCCGCCAAATTTGTCGGCTTGGCCAGTGAATATAATGCAACAGTTACCGTATCAAAAGATGGTGTGTCTGTATGTGGTACATCAATTATGGGACTTATGATGCTGGCAGCGGGCATCGGTGAGGAAATCACAATCCTTGTTGAAGGACCGGAAAAGGATCAGCTTCTAAACGCAATTGAAAAGCTGGTCTGTGATAAATTCGGTGAAGGCAGCTAAACCATTCTTAGTTAGTTGTTAAATATTTTTCAATATATAGATATATAAAGATTTCTTTATGCTTGCCATTTTAAGCGAAGGCGGGTATAGGAATAGTAATTTTAATGATCATTATATCAAGACTATATAAAAGGACTTCAATCCAATGACAGACTTCACAGACTATAAAGTCAAGGATATTTCAGGGGCCGGTTGGGGCCGTCGTGAAATTGATATTGCAGAAACAGAAATGCCTGGCCTTATGGCACTACGCGAAGAGTATGGTAAATCAAAACCATTGCAAGGGGCAAGAATTGCGGGTTGCCTGCATATGACGATCCAGACTGCCGTATTGATGGAAACACTTATTGCACTGGGTGCTGAGGTGCGCTGGTCATCCTGTAATATTTTCTCAACCCAGGATCATGCGGCTGCGGCAATGGCCGCTGCAAAAATTCCCGTCTTTGCCTGGAAAGGGATGGATGAAGAAGAATTTAACTGGTGTATTCGTGAAACGATTGTTGGCCCCAATGGCTGGCGCCCGAATATGATTCTTGATGATGGCGGTGACCTGACGGCAATGGTTTACAAGGATTTTCCTGAACTACTGGATGATATCAGGGGTATTTCCGAAGAAACGACCACAGGTGTGCTACGGCTTTACCAGATGGAAAAGGAAGGAAGACTGACGGTTCCGGCCATTAATGTGAATGACAGTGTGACCAAATCAAAATTTGATAACCTTTATGGATGTCGTGAAAGCCTGGTGGATGGGATCAAGCGTGCAACCGATGTTATGGTTGCCGGTAAAGTCTGCGTCGTTGCCGGTTTTGGTGACGTGGGTAAAGGCTCTGCCGCTTCCTTAAGAAGCCAGGGGGCCCGTGTTCTGGTTACTGAAATTGATCCGATCTGTGCCTTACAGGCAGCGATGGAAGGCTATGAAGTGGTCACCATGGATGATGCCGCATCACGGGGCGATATTTTTGTTACCTGTACCGGAAATTTTGATGTAATCACCATAGACCATATGAGAAAAATGAAAGACCGGGCGATTGTCTGTAATATTGGACATTTTGATTCTGAAATTCAGATCGCGGCTCTATCTAATTATAAATGGGAAGAAGTGAAACCACAGGTGGATGAGGTTATTTTCCCTGATGGCAAGCGTCTGATTGTTCTTGCGAAAGGTCGTCTGGTTAATCTTGGCTGTGCGACGGGCCACCCTAGTTTTGTGATGAGCGCGTCCTTTACCAATCAGGTACTTGCGCAGATGGAACTTTTTAACAATACTTCTGATTATAAAAATAAAGTATATGTTCTGCCAAAACACCTTGATGAAAAAGTGGCCTCGCTTCATCTGGCCCGCTTAGGTGTTCATCTGACAAAACTGAATAAGGAGCAGGCGGATTATATTGGTGTAAGCCAAGAAGGTCCATTCAAGTCTGACCATTATCGATACTAAATAATCTTAGATTAAGATTTTAAAGCCCGTTCATGGTTAATCATTTATGAACGGGCTTTTCTTTTGCTTTTAAACTGGTTATTTTATTGACTTGATAAGTGCTTGATTAATATCCGTGAAGGGATTTTTTGCAATTCGCTTTAGATTGTATATTAAAGTTTTAAACGCAGCTTTATTGGCCTTTGTTTTTTCCAATACATATGCCAGTGCGGATATTTTTGCGGGTATTGATTTCGGATCGGAACAAAATAATCAGTTTATTATTGCCCTGGTACTGTTTTTTATCCTGACACTTTCTCTTATTTTCTGGTTAATTTACCAGCGCAGGCAGACCTCAAAAGCGCTTAACAGAACGATGAATAATGAAGATTATTTAAAAAAAATAATCTCACAGCGTCAGGACAGTTTTCTCCTTTGGAACAGCAATAAAGAACTGCTCATCAGTTCGACCATTGATATCCGTTTTGAGGATGAGACCGTCCCGGACAGTCTTGATGATCTTAAATCAAGATTTTCCCTTCTTGACCAGGCACGATTTGATGCAAATCTGAATAGTTTGCTCTCCGATGGAACAGAGTTCTCACAGTCAGTAGATCTAAACCAGTTTAATATGCATTTGCTGATTTCAGGCAATAAAATTTCAATAGGGGCAGCGTCGGAAGACTGCTATGTCGTCTGGATAAAAGATAATACCATTGCGGAAAAAATCCAGCGATATCAAACACTTGAATCACAGGAAAGAAGTGACCGGGCGCGCCTTCTTGAAAATGCGCTGAACAAGGCAAAATTTCCAATCTGGATCAGAGGCGAAGACCTTAATCTGCAGTGGGTTAATAAAGCATATGTAGAAGCGGTGGATGGCGGCAGTTTTGGCAATGTGATTAAAAATAATCTTGAACTTGCTATTAACACACTTGGTGTCAGCATCAGGAGTATGGCTGAAAATGTAAGTCAGCGCGGTGAGCCCAGTTCGGAAAGCCATTTTGTGGTGATTAATGGCGAGCGTCGCTCAATGGATTTTCATAATATTCCTTATGAAATTGATGATCATAAGGAAGCAATTCTTGGTTATGCGCAGGATATTACTGAACTGGAAGAGGCCCGTGGCAGCCTGGCCGATCATACGGAGTCATATGCGGAAACTCTGGACCAGTTTTCATCAGCCGTGGCTATTTTTGATAGCGGTATGAGACTTGAATATTATAATAAAGCCTATGTTCGCCTTTGGGGACTTCCGGAAAGTCTGTTATTCAGCCATCCGCATTACGGCGAAATTCTTGAATCTTTAAGGGAAGCAAGAAAATTACCGGAGCAGGCGAATTTTCCGGAATGGAAGAAAAAGCAGCTTGATGCCTATACCAAAGTGATTGACCCTGTGGAATCAATGATGCATTTGCCTGATGGCAAGACACTCCGTGTCGTTATGCAGCAGCATCCTCTTGGTGGTATGCTGGTGTTTTATGAGGATGTTACGGACTATTTTGCTCTTGAAAGTTCCTATAACACGCTGATTGCCGTGCAGCGGGAAACGCTTGATAATCTGCATGAAGGAATTGCCGTGTTCGGTGTGGACGGACGGCTTCAGCTTTTCAATGATGGGTTTATAAACATTTGGGAGATTAAGTCAGATTTTCTCCAATCGAAACCGCATGCAATTGATGTGCTTAATCGTTGTGCTGAATTATTTGAAAGCAGTAACCCGATTGAGGAGTTTAAAAATCTTATTGTTGGCGGTGAAGTGAAGAAAGAAGCCTCCGCCGGGCAGTTTAAACTGAAAAACGAAAAAGTCATCAATTTCTCCCTTGTGCCGCTGCCTGATGGGGCGGTTCTTGTAATCTTTATTGATGTTACAGATAGCTACAGGGTTGAATATTCTCTTCGTAAACATAATGAGGCGCTTGAGGAAGCACAAAATATCAAGACTGATTTCCTTGCTCATATGTCTTATGAACTTCGTAATCCGCTTAATAGTGTGCTTGGTTTTGCCGAACTTCTTGAAAAGGAATATCAGGGACCGCTTAATGATGAACAACATCAATATATGCGCAATATATTAAGCGCATCAGATTATCTTCTTGATTTGATAAATGATATTCTTGACCTTTCCGTCATTGAAGCTGGCGGACTTTATATCGAAGCAGCGGATTTTGATGTTAATGAAACCATACACGGGGTCGTCAGTAAGCTTGAAGAACGGATTAAGCAGAAATCCATTCAACTTGATGTATCACTCGATAAAAACCTGACGTCGGTTCATGGCGATGAAAAACGCATTCAGCATTCTATTTCCAATCTACTCAGTAATGCCGTCAAATTTACGCCGGAAGCCGGCCATGTTGCGATTAAAACTTGGCAGGATGAGGATTTTTATTATATCAGCGTACAGGATGATGGTATTGGCATCAGCCATAGTGAATTTGAAGATATTTTTGATAAATTCTATACCGGTTCAAACGTTCCTAAAGGAAAAGGAACAGGACTTGGGCTGTCGCTGGTGAAAATATTTATTGAAAAGCATGGCGGAAAAATACTGGTTGAAAGTAATCTTGGATTGGGAACGGAAATGACCTGTAAACTGCCTAAAAATTTCCCCATTTCTGATGAATTGTCAGCGGTAGAAACAATTCATGAAATAAACCAGTTGCCTATATGATCCTGAAAGACTTTTATCTCAAAGATATTATAGCGAGCCGTCGTCTAGCCGCTTCCCTTGCCCCCCTGCTTAGAACCGGGGACATACTGGCATTGAATGGTGATCTGGGATCAGGAAAAACAGAATTCTGCCGGGCAATTATCCATGCGCTGGGCTATCATGAAGATGTGCCAAGCCCGACATTTAATCTGGTGCAGATTTATGAACCTGACCTTGATGACATTGTCACACCGACCGTCTGGCATATTGATCTTTACCGTCTTGAAAATATGAATGAAATTTATGAACTCGGCATAGAAGAAGGGTTCGATACGGCAGTGACAATGATTGAATGGCCTGACCGGATGGGGGACAGTCTGCCGGAGGAGCATCTTAAAATTACGCTGTCAATGGCTGAAAAGGAAGGGGCTAGAAATATTGTCCTTGAAGGTGATGACCATTGGCAGTCAAGGCTTAAGGATTTAAATTTTTAAAATGCAGCGATCAGAAAAAATAAGTTTGTTTTTAAAAGATATCGGATGGGAAGGGGCAGTGGTAACCCCCCTGGCCGGGGATGCTTCATTCAGGCGCTATGACAGGGTGGCGCTTAAGGGTCAGAAAGCCGTGCTGATGGATGCACCACCTGAGTTTGAGGATACGAGGCCATTTGTGGCTGTGGCCAATTATTTGTGCGAACTTGGCCTTGCGGCACCAAAAATACTGGCGAGTGATTTTGAACAGGGTTTTTTGCTGCTTGAGGATCTGGGTGACAATCTGTTTAAAACAGTATTGGAAAAGGATCCGTCACAGGAACTTGAGCTTTATAAAAAGGCGGTTGATGAACTGATCCTGATCGCTAAATTTGAGCCGCCCTCAAAACTGTCCTACGGTGACGGGGAATATAAGCTTCGCCACTATGATATGGATTTGTTGCTGACTGAAATATTCCTGTTTTCAGACTGGTATTATCCAGCCCTGACCGGCAAAAGACTTTCTTTTGAAAAACGACTTGAATATGCTGATTTATGGAAAAAGGTACTGGCAAAAGTAAGCACGGCAAATGACTGTCTGGTGCTTAGGGACTATCATGCGGAAAACCTTCTGGCGCTTGAGAATGGCAAAATCGGCATGCTTGATTTTCAGGATGCTGTTATTGGACATGTTGCCTATGATCTGGTTTCACTGCTGCAGGATGCGAGACGGGATGTTGACCCTGATACAGAAGAAAAAATGGTCAGCTATATGGCTGAAAAACTAGGCCAGGATGAGGATGTTTTCAGGGAACATTACGCCATATTAGGTGCCCAGCGGGACACCAAAATCATCGGTATTTTTGCCCGGCTGTTTTTGCGGGATGGCAAGGACAGCTACCTGAAGCTGATCCCGCGGATGTGGGATCTTTTGGAGAGGTGTTTTGAACACCCTGTCCTGGCTGATATTAAAGACTGGATGGACCGTGAGGTGCCGGACAAAAGGAATATTCCATTAAACCCAAAGAAACTGGGACCAGATCACGCCATGATACTGGCTGCAGGACTTGGTAAAAGGATGAGGCCGCTTACCGATAATATTCCCAAACCGCTTATAAAAATTGCCGGAAAAACATTGCTGGCCCATAGCCTTGATGCATTAGCGGCAGCAGGCATTAAAAACGCGGTGGTCAACAAACATCATTTTGCCGAACAGATTGATCAATTTATCGCGAAGCGGAAAGACTGGCGACCAAAGGTTACATTGTCCGATGAAAGTGATGAATTGCTGGATAGTGGTGGCGGGGTAAAAAAAGCGCTTCCCCAGCTTGGCAAAAACCCGTTTTTTATATTGAATAGTGATATGCTCTGGACCAGTCATAATCAGGATGCGCTGCTCAGACTGGCGACCGCCTGGCGAGATGACATGGATATTCTGATGCTGCTTATCAAACGCCATGAAGCTTATGGACATGACGGGCCGGGGGATTTTCATATGGATCAGGATGGCCGCCTGACATTCCGCGGTGATGATCCTTATAGTGATTATTTTTATGGCGGAGTGCTTATAATGCGTCCGGAATGTTTTGAGGGGATAGAGGATAAGATTTTTTCCCTTCGAAAAATATTTAGAAATTCTGCCGCCAAGGGACGTTTATTTGGTTTGCCCCATGATGGTTCATGGTATCATGTCGGTACACCGGAATCCGTTAAAGGGACGGAGCAACTTCTTAAGGGGGAGTGATGCCAAGACGGCTTGGAAAAAATCCCGAAATATATAATATCCCGGCTCATCTGTCGTTTGTTGATGCTCTTGCCGAGGGGGTTATAACCCGCTTTGGCAGTGATCCAATTTCCCTTAGTCAGGTTTTGATTTTGCTTCCCAACCGCCGCGCTGTGCGCTCACTTCGTGATGCTTTTTTACGATATAGTAACGGGAAATCAACGATCCTTCCAAATATGCAGCCGATTGGTGATGTTGACGAAGACGGGCTGATTATGGGCGGTGGAACATTATATGACGATCTGGATATAAAACCGGCTGTGCCAACCTTTATCCGGCAAATGATCCTGATGAATATCATTCATAGCTGGTATGATAAAAGTCTGGAAGAAAAACCGGAAAATGCCGGTTGTGCCGTACTTGCGAAGGCATTGGGGGAACTGCTCGATCAGGTTCAGACCGAACAGGTCAGCTTTGCCGATCTTGAAGAAATTGTCCCAGAGCAATATGCCATCCACTGGCAGGAAACAATAAAATTCTTGAAGATTTTGACCGAGCACTGGCCGGATGTACTGGCGGAAACCGGTTATATGGATATGGCGCTTCGGCGAAATGCCCTGCTTGCAGGATTACGGGAAACATGGCTTGAAAATCCTCCCACTTTTCCGATCATCGCTGCTGGGTCGACTGGCTCAGTCAAGGCAACATCAGCACTTCTGGAAGTCATAGCAAGACTACCAAAGGGGATGGTCATCCTGCCAGGTGTTGATCAGGGACTTGATGATCAAAGTTGGGATGCGATTGAGGACAGTCATCCGCAGGCGACCATGAAACATCTTTTGGCAGCCATCGGTGTCGACAGGATTGAGGTCAATAACTGGTCAGGGAATGATGAAGATAATGACCATTTAAAAACACGGCTATTTCGTGAAATCATGCGCCCGGCACAGACCACGGATCAGTGGCGTGATCTAAAATGGACCCCATTGGACGCTATGGGAAATATCCGGCAGATTGTTACGCCCGGAACACGGGAAGAAGCAGGGATCATCGCTCTGATGATGCGGGAGCAGCTTGAAAATCCCGGCAAAACGGCTGCTTTGGTTACCCCGGACCGGATGCTGGCGCGGCAGGTGGCGGGGGAGCTGAAAAGATGGAATATTGAAATTGATGACAGTGCCGGAACCCCGCTTTTTAATACGGCACCTGGAATTTTTCTTCGGCTTTGTGCTGAAATGGTAACAGAAAGATTAGCCCCGATCCCCTTGATGAGTGCGCTGAAACACCCATTCTCGGCGGGGGGTAAAAATATTGGGGATTTTCGTGAGCGCGTCAGAAAATTTGAGCGATTTTGCCTGCGTGGTGTAAGGCCGGCACCGGGGATTAACGGCATTGAAATGCTTTTTAAACATGAAAGTGCTGCTGACGATGATCTGACCAACTGGTGGTTTGACCTGCGGCGGATAATTGAGCCATTTGCAAATTTATTTCAGGGTCAAAATGCCGATTTTGGGGAGATGTTAAGAGCCCATATTGAAATGGCTGAAAAGCTTGCGGCAACCGACGAGGTAAGTGGGGACACTGTTCTTTGGAAAGGCGACGCAGGCGAGGAAGCCGCCAAGCTGATTGAAGAACTGATCGAGGCTGCCCCCTATCTGCGCCATTTTAAAACGGATCAGTATAGTGCCCTGTTTGAGCAGTTCATGAGCAAGGTCACAGTCAGAAAAAAATATGGTCAGCATCCACGACTTAATATTTGGGGACCGCTTGAGGCAAGGCTGCAGCATGCTGATCTGATGATCCTGTCTGGTATTAACGAAGGGATTTGGCCGCCTGAACCATCGGTTGACCCCTGGATGAGCCGGCCGATGCGGCGGGATTTTGGTCTGCCGGATCTCGATCAGAAAATTGGTCTTAGCGCCCATGATTTTGTGCAAACCGCATCGGCGGAAAATGTGGTTATTACCCGTTCTGAAAAGCAGGACGGCACGCCAATGGTAAAATCTCGCTGGCTATCGCGCCTTCATGCGCTTATCGGGGATGATCATCATAAAGAGGAAAGCGAGAAGTGGCTGCACTGGTACGAGGGGCTTGATCGCCCGGATGAACCTATTAATATTGATCCGCCAAGACCGACGCCGCCGGTATTATCTAGACCACGGGAGCTTTCCGTGACCCGTATCCAGCTTTGGATGCAGGATCCATACAGCCTTTATGCCAGTAAAATACTGCGACTGAAAAAACTGGACGAGCTTGATCAGGACCCGGGTGCCATTGATAAAGGGGTTATTATTCATGACATCCTGGCGGATTTCATGAGCAGCTATAAAGATCACCTGCCAGATGATGTAGAAGAAAAACTGATCGAAATAGCCCGCAATTATTTTGCCGATGCCATCGACAGGCCGACGGTGCGCGCCTTTTGGTGGCCACGCTTTAAACAGATCGCCAAATGGTTTATTGAAACTGAAACCGAACGGCGAAAAACCATGAAAACGCTGCTGACGGAAACGGAAGGGGAAATTATAATTGATTTACAGTCGGGGCCGTTTAAGTTGACCGCCCGTGCAGACAGGATTGATCAGTTTGCGGATGGCAGCTTAAGCATCATTGATTATAAAACCGGTCTGCCACCAACACTCAGGGCATTAAAGGCGGGGTATGCCCCGCAATTGCCGCTTGAAGCGGCAATTGCCATCAAAGGCGGCTTTTCGCTTCTTCCGGCATCAACGGTGTCCGAGCTTTCTTACTGGCAGCTATCAGGCGGTGAGCAGGCAGGAAAAATCACCCCTTTTAATGAGAGCAAGAAAATTGATGTCATGGAAGAAAGTATTGCCGCTTATGAAGGGCTAAAAAATCTTGTTGTTACATTTGATCATGATCATATCCCTTATTTAAGCAGTCCAAACCCTCTGGAAAAAGGCTATGGTGAGTTTGATCATCTTGCCCGCACCAAAGAATGGGGGGATGGCTGATGGTAAAGCAAACCCCAGAACAATTGGCGGCATCTGATCCCAAATCATCGGTCTGGGTGGGGGCATCGGCTGGAACCGGCAAAACATTTGTCCTTTCAAGCCGGGTGCTGCGGCTTATGCTGGCAGGTAGCCGGCCAGATAAAATACTCTGTCTGACCTATACAAATACGGCGGCGGCGGAAATGGCAATCCGTGTAAACGGGCAGTTGTCCAAATGGATATCCATGGCCGATAAGGACCTTTATAGCGAGCTTAGGGATGTGCTTGGCACTCCGCCAACAGAAGATCAGATCACCCTGGCCAGAAAACTGTTTGCCCAAGTGCTTGATGTGCCGGGCGGCTTAAAAATCCAGACCATACATTCATTCTGTCAGTCACTGCTTGGGCGGTTTCCGATAGAGGCGAACATTTCCCCCAATTTTGATCTTCTTGATGACATTACGATCCATGAGCTGCTTAAATTTTCACAGGATGAAATGCTGCAGCAAATTGATGATGGCAATGATGAAACACTGGCCGAGACTTTAAATTATCTTTCCGGCATGATGGCGGAAGAGACATTCGGAACATTAATGAAAAGCCTGACCAATGAGCGGGCTGGTTTGGAAGAATTATTAAGGCGCAATTCATCATCATTCAAGCAGTTGGAAACCTCTTTAAAGGACCTGCTTGAATTTTCAAAGCAGGAAAGCCGTGAAACAATTCTGGCAGAAGCCTGCAAAGATGGTCATTTTGATGAACTTGGATTATACAGTGCAGCCAAAACGCTGATGACCGGATCAGCGACTGATATCACCAGGGGTGAGGCTATTGCAAAATGGATTAAAGACGACGCCGACAGAATAAATAGCTTTTATGATTATAGCGCGGAGTTTTTAACAAAAAACGGGGAAATAAGGGCACGGCTTATGACCAAAAGACTGAGCGATCAGTGCCCGCATGATTTAGACACACTGATGAAGGAAGCTGAACGGTTAAACTTCGTGAATGAACGGTTAAAGGCCTATACACTTTTTGAAAATACCAGCGCAATTCTCAGGATGGGCTATGCGCTGATCAAAACCTATAATGCCCGTAAACGAAGCCGCAATGTGGTTGATTATGATGATCTGATTTCGAAAGTCGCCGGGCTTTTTAAAAATGTCAGTGCCAGTTGGATACTCTATAAACTTGATGAAGGTATTGATCATATCCTGATTGATGAAGCTCAGGATACCAACCCTGAGCAATGGGACATCATCCGAAAGCTGGCCCTTGAGTTTTTTGCCGGGATCGGTACCCGTGACGAAGAAGACTATAAAGACTTTCCCCGGACAATATTTGCAGTGGGGGATGTTAAACAGTCGATCTATTCCTTCCAAAAGGCCGAGCCGAAGCAGTTTAACCTGACAAGGGACTATTTTAAAAAGCAGGTTTCGGAAGCAAATCTCAAATTCAATAATGTGCCGATGAATCTTTCCTTCCGTTCAACATCAGCCATCCTTGAAGTGGTGGATTATGTATTTAGGGCAGAAACCACTCGCTTTGAAATTTCCTTTGACGTTCAGGAAATCAGCCATAGCACACACCGTCTTGATGAGCCGGGTCTTGTCGAAATATGGGATCCTATTTTACCGGAAGAAAGGAAAGAAGATGAAAACTGGTCGCCGCCGGTCATTCAGAAACCGGCGCATGATCCAAAACAGAAACTGGCCGATAAAATAGCCGACAAAATTGAAGCCTGGCTGGAATGCGGGGAAATACTGGCGTCAAAAGGGCGCCCGGTAACAGCGGGAGATATTTTAATACTGGTTCAAAAGCGAAAAGAATTCGTCCATTTCATGATCCGTGCTTTGAAAAAAAGAAAAATCAATGTTGCCGGGCTGGATCAGATGGTGCTGACCGATCAGCTGGCGGTAATGGATCTGATTGCCATTGCCAATTTTACCCTGCTTCCAAGCGATGATCTTACTTTGGCGACGGTTCTGAAGAGCCCGTTTATAGGAATGAGTGAAGATGATCTATTTGACCTGGCTAACTCACGTGGCAAGGGGGAAAGCCTTTGGTCAGCGCTCCTGAAACGGCAGTCGGAAAAGACATCATTTTCAGTTGCAGCGGAATATCTGAAAAAACTTGCAAATTTTGCGGATTTTTATCCGCCGTTTGAGTTTTTCTCATACCTGCTTGGGCCACTTCGGGGAAGGGAAAAACTGATCGCGCGGCTGGGTGAACAATCAAACGATCCTGTGGACGAATTTTTAAATCAGGCAATGAAATATGAACAGAATAATATTTCATCAATGCAGGGGTTTTTAAGCTGGATTGAAAAGGGTGATATTAAAATCAAACGGGATATGGAGCAGGGTGGCGACATGGTGCGGATCATGACTGTTCATGGGGCCAAAGGGCTTCAGGCACCAATTGTGTTCCTGCCGGATTCCTGCCAGGCGGCGGATCTAAAAGACACATTGTTCTGGTATGAGCAAAAATATTCAAAAAATATGCTTTGGGTTAAAAATGCGGAAACGAGGGTCGGGGCAGGTAAAATTGCCTATGAAGCGCGTAAAGCTGATGTGGAAGCGGAAAATAAAAGACTGCTTTATGTTGCCATGACCCGGGCGGAGGATCGGTTATATGTCACGGGATGGGAAAACGATCATCATAGTAACCGTAAGGATAATTGCTGGTATGATCTGATCCGAAATGCCCTACTTGATATGGACGGCACAGAAGAAATCAAACAGGGTGACGAAATTATATTAAGACGTGAGCACAGGAAAGAAGCCCCAAAAATATTGCCTGTGGAACAAGCCGAAGAAAAAAAGGAAGTTTCAGAACTGCCAGACTGGGCCTTTGCCACACCAATGGCAGAACCGGTCCCAAGCCGGCCGCTTAGCCCGTCTAGACCGGATGAAGGGGAAGAAAATATAAGTAGCCCGCTTATGAGTGCGGAAGCCATGAAACGGGATAAAAAACGCTATCATCGCGGACGGATTATTCATAAGCTTCTGGAAATTTTGCCGCAGTTGCCGGAAAGTGAACAAAAAGAAGCGGGGATCAGATATTTATCCCAAAAAGCGCTTGATTTGTCGGATGGGGATATAACTCAAATATCCCGTGAGGTCATCGATATACTGGGAAATAAGGATTTTTATGCGCTGTTTGGGGAAAACAGCCGTTCGGAAGTGCCGATTGTCGGGCAGATTGGTCATTATTCCTTAAGCGGCCAAGTCGACAGACTGGCCGTGACCGATAATGAAATTTATATCATTGATTATAAAACCAACCGTCCGCCGCCAAAATCGGCCGAAAATATTCCAATGATATATCAGCGGCAGATGGCGGCATACCGCGCTGTGCTTAATGATGTTTATCCCAACCATAAGGTTCGCTCATTGCTGCTCTGGACAGATATTGGCCAATTGATGGAAATTCCCGAAGCGCAGTTAAATAAAATTGAATTTTAGGCATGTTGCCCCTTGACGCTGGCGGCCCGTCTTCTTAAGTTCTAGACAAAGCAAATATATTTTTAAGGAATAAAGAATGAGCACTATTGCCGTGAATGACGCTGAATTTGAACAGGAAGTATTAAAATCAGACAAGCCAGTGATTGTTGATTTCTGGGCCGAATGGTGCGGCCCATGTAAACAATTTGGCCCTGTATTTGAGGAAGTTTCAAATAATATGGCTGATATTACCTTTGCCAAAGTTAATATTGATGAAAATCCCGAAGCACCAACAAAATATGGTGTGCGTGGCATTCCGACAATGCTTATGTTTAAGGATGGAAAAGTTGCGGCTATGAAAGTCGGAAACACTTCAAGAGGTGATTTTGAAAACTGGATTAAAGAACACGCTTAATCCTGTGTCTGGTGATTATGAAGGGCGTCCATTATTTATGGACGCCCTTTTTTGTTGCCTTAACTGAAAAATTCTTTTTCGTAAACTTCAGTGAAGAAAACCATATCTTCCGGTCTGGCCGTCGATATACGCATCCATTTCAGCAGGGGTGGGAAAGGGCGGCCAATGGCAATGCCATGTTTTCTGACCCTGTCATAAACTTCTTTTGAATCTATACCCGTTTCGAAAAAGGTGAAATTGGCATTGGATTTAATATATCGCATATTATGCTTTTCAAAGAAATCATAAAGGATCTGTAATGCTTCAGCATTTTTACGAAGAACAAATTGCTGATATTCCTTATCTTTATAGCTTTCAATCGCGCCCCACATGGCCGGGCCGTTTATTGATCCGGTCATCAGGCTTTTAATTTTGTCCAAAAATTCCGGTGATCCAAAGCCAAAACCAATACGAATACCGGCAAAACCATGAATTTTTGAAGCGGTACGGGTAACAACCAGGTTCGGATATTCCGGGACCAGCGGGATCATGGTCTGATAATTGGGGTCATTGACATATTCATAATAAGCTTCATCAACGAACACATAACATTTTGGTGCAAACTCTTTAACAAATGCCTTTAGTTTTTCGCCGTGCATAACTGTCGGGATTGGGTTATTCGGATTGCATAGATAGATTATTTTTACTTCATCCGTGTAGGCCGCTTTCATGGCGTCCAGATCAATGGACAAATCATCGGCAACCGGAACCCAGATTTTTTCAATGCCACGACGGTTGCTATAATCCATGAACGTGTCGTCATAGGTTGGTTGCGGGGCAAGAATTTTACCCCCTTCCATGGCGACAATGAGGGCGATTGTTTTTAGAATTTCGCCTGATCCGCCGGCAACCATAACATTTTCAACAGGTACATTTTCTATGCCAGCAATAAGTTCGGTCAGCGGTTTTTGCGCGCCGCCGCCACCATAAAGATGGCCGTATTTGTGGGCTTTGCACATGGCAATGCTGGCGGCCTTACTGACCCCGTATGGATTTTCGTTTGAACTCATCCGGATCGGATTTTCCGGCGTGGGCACATATCCTTCAATTGTTACGCTCTGTGCATGGCCGTTGGCGGCCAGCACCAGACCGCCAGCAAGGGCTGTTCCGCCAATCAGCCAATCCCGTCTTGTTATTTTAGTAGTCATTGTTAGCTCCCTTCATTTTGTTGAACACTGAAAGGATAACAAAAATTATCAATTTGTCACTTAAATAGAAAAAGGCACCGCAATGCGATGCGATGCCTTATTAAAATTGGGTAGTATAATTATTTATACAAATTCTTTTTCAAATACTTTTGCAAAATACTGCATATCCTCCGGCTTGCCCATACTGACCCGGCACCAGTCAAGGAATGGCGGGAACGGGCGGGCAACGATGATGCCGTTTTCCAGATATCTTTTTCTGACGTCTTCAATATCAAGTCCGGTTTTATAGAAAACAAAATTGGCATTTGATTTTACATATTCCACACCGTGCTTATCAAATAGATCATAGGTAATCTGAAGCGCTTCCTTATTCTTACGGCGGCAGAAATTCTGTGTTTCAATATCCTGATAACTGGCGGCAGCACCGGCAACAGCGAGCTGGCTAACTGACCCTGTCATAAATTCACGAAGTTTATTAATCCATTTTTCAGAAGAATAGGCGATCCCAAGCCGGACACCGGCAAAGCCATGAATTTTGGAAGCGGTTCTGGCCACCATAATATTTTCATTTTGTGTGGCCAGAGGCACCATCGTTTCATAATCCGGATTATCGACATATTCATGATAGGCTTCGTCAATAAAGACCAGACATTTTTTGGACATCTCAAGGCAGAATTCCTTAAGTTTGTTTTTTTTCCATGATGGTCGGAAGCGGGTTGTTAGGATTTACCAGATAAATAATGCTTACATCGTCTGTATAGGCTTTTCTGACGGCATCCAGATCAATCGTCATCGTGTCTGTAACCGGTACCTGCTTAATCTTGACACCGCGACGTTCCGCATAACGGATCAGATCATGATAAGTCGGGTTTGCGGATAACACGCTGCCGCCTTCAACAGATGTTATAAGCCCAAGAGTTTTCAATATTTCACCGGACCCGGCGGAAAATGTCATGTTTTTAGGGTCAACGCCTTCCATTTTTGACAGAACATCGACCAGGTCCATATAGCGTCCGCGGCCATACTGATGGGCAATATTAAAGACGTCAACGATCCCTTTTTGCGCCGACTTTGAGAGCCCGTAGGGGTTTTCATTGGTTCCCAGTCTGATTGGATTTTCCGGTGTCGGGACAAAGCCCGGCACAGCCATATTCTGCGCATAAGCGCGACTACCCATAACCATTGCAACGGCGGCCATGGCGGAGCCACCTTTAAGCCAATCCCGTCTTGATATCTCGTTTGACATTTTTTGTTCCCTGTATTTTTAAATTGTTATGAAATAATGTAACTAAAGATATCAGTTTTTCTATAAATGTCACGTTTTTCGTTAAGGCATTAAAAAAAGGTATTCTGAATGATCCAGAATACCTTTTAAAATTTGGCTAGTAAAAAGACTTAGACGAATTCTTTTTCGTAAACTTCAGCGAAATATTTCATGTCTTCAGGTTTTGCAGTACTTACCCGGCACCAGGTTAAAAAGGGTGGAAACGGTCTTCCTACATCAATACCGTGATTGAGGAAACGTTTTTTTACCTCATCAAAATTTATGCCGGTTTCAAAAAATGTAAAATTGCTGTTGGCTTTGATATGTCTGACATTATGCTTTTCAAACAAATTATAGACAATATCCAGTGCTTCCTTATTTTTTTGAAGGACAAAATCTATATATTCCTTGTCCTTATAACTGGCAAGCGCACCATGCACGGCGGCAGTATTAACGGTGCCTGTAATGCGCTTATTGATCAGATCAAGAAGTTCCGGTTTGGCAAAAGCAAAACCAACCCTAATTCCTGCAAAGCCATGAACTTTAGATGCTGTTCTGGTCACAATCAGATTATCGGTTTCTGCAGCCAGCTTTGCCATGGATTCATAATTGGGATCAGTTACATATTCGTGATAGGCCTCATCAACCAATACATAACATTTTTTTGACATTTCAATGCAGAAGTCCCGTAGTTTATCTTTATGCATAATGGTCGGGATCGGGTTGTTCGGATTACACAGATATATGATTTTTACATCATCTGTATAAGCCGCCCGCATGGCATCAAGATCAGTGGACATATCCTCTTTTGAGACATCAACCCAGTGTATCTTTGAGTCCACCCAACCGCTATAGCGAACGAGATCATGATAGGTCGGGTTTGCGGCCAGGACGCTGCCATTTTCCAGTTTTGCGATCAGTGCCATCGCTTTCAGAAATTCTTTTGATCCTGATCCTATAGCAATGTTGTTAGGGGAGATTCCTTCGTTCTGTGCAATGAGCTCCGATAATTCGCGGCGACCGGACCCACTATAAAGATGCGATACATCATAGGCAGCGGTCATGGCATTTCGGGCAGAGCGGGTAATGCCATAAGGATTTTCATTGGAACTCATGCGGATCGGATTGTCCTTAGTCGGGACATATCCCTTAACCGTTACACTTTGCCCCTGTGCGGCTGATGTTGCAAATACAAGACTGGCTGCAGCCAGTGATGAGGTGCCTTTTAGCCAGTCACGTCTTGTCAATTCTCTCATATATTTTTTCCTTATTATTCTCGTTTATAATTCAGGTAAATTCTTTTTCGTAAACTTCTACAAAATAGTCCATATCTTCTGGTTTGGCGGTGCTGATCCGGCACCATTTTGTAAAAGGTTCAAACGGGCGTCCGACCTGAATACCGTATTTTTTCATGCGTTCTCCAAATTCACTGGCTTCCATGCCGGTTTCAAAATAGGTGAAATTGGTATTGGATTTGATATAGCGCAGATTATGCTTTTCAAAAAGCTTATAAAGAATGGCCAGGGATTCCTTGTTTTTACGGATCACAAAATCCTGATAATCGGTATCTTTATAACTGGCGAGGGCACCATGGACACTGACGGTGCTGACGGAGCCTGTCAGTTTATCCTTGATTTTTTGAAGCATTGCCGTTGTGCCAAAACCAAACCCGATACGAACCCCGGCAAAGCCATGAATTTTGGAAGCGGTTCTAGTCACAATCATATTGTCCGTTTCGGCCGCAAGTGGGATCATGGTCTTATAATTGGGATCGTCCACATATTCATAATAGGCTTCATCAACAAACACGTAGCATTTTTTTGACATTTCCTTACAGAAATCACTCAGTTCGTCCGCATGCAATATTGTCGGCGTGGGATTGTTCGGATTAACAATATAAATAATCCGGACATCATCGGTCATGGCTTTACGCATGGCGTTAAGGTCAATGGCCATATTCTCATCAACGGGAACCCGGATTTTATTGATGCCCATTCTGTCGGCATATTTCATGAAATTATTATCAAAAGTCGGGTTGGGGGCAAGAATGCTGCCGCCTTCCAGACCAGTGATCAGGGCGAGCGTATGAAGAATTTCAGAAGACCCCGCCGTAATCATTATATTTTTGGTTGATATATTTTCCCGCCCGGCGATCAGCTCCATAAGTTCACGCTGCCCGCTGTTGCCATATTTATGAGCGACGTCATAGGATTTGTTCATGGCATTACGGGCAGCCCGGTTTACACCATACGGATTTTCATTTGAACTCATCCGGATCGGGTTTTCCGGAGTCGGAACATACCCTTCCACGGTTACACTTTGTGCCTGCGCTGCTTTTGCAAGCACAAGCCCACCGGCCACGGCTGTTGTCCCTTTCAGCCAGTCACGTCTCGTCAGTTTTGTCATTTTACCTCCCCTTCAATAATAAATAATCAGCCAAAGTCCCTTTTATAAACCTTCACAAAATATTCCATTTCCTCTGGCTTGGCCGTGCTGATCCGGATCCAGTTTGTGAATGGTTCAAATTTGCGCCCAATCAGTATACCTGACTCGAGTAATTTGTCATGCACTTCCATTGCATCGCGTCCGGCGTCGGCATAGACAAAATTCGTATTTGATTTGATATAACGCATATTAAGTTCATCGAACATTTTATAAAGAATTTCCAATGATTCACGATTCTTATCAATAATGAATTTTTGGTGCTCCTTATCCTGATAGCTGGTAATTGCGCCCATTAATGCCGGATAGGACGTTGTGTTCGAACGAAATTTAAGCAGCTCTTTAAGGGTATCAGGATGGGCAAAGGCGAAACCGATACGCACATTGGCAAAAGCATGTATTTTTGAAGCTGTTCTGAGCACAACAATATTCGGATTGTCTTTGACCAGATGCGACATTGTGGAAAAATTCGGATCACCGGCATATTCATAATATGCTTCATCAATCACAATCATCGCTTTTTTTGACATTTCCAGACAGAATTGTTCAAGCGCATTTTTTTCTATAATGCTGGGGATCGGATTGTTGGGATTACAAAGATAAATACATTTGGTGTTATTTGTGACGGCTTTTCTCATGGCCTCAAGGTCAATGCTCATATCCTCACCTACAGGAACAGAGATCAGTTTGGCACCAAAATTCTGGGCACTTCTGGTGATGCTGGCATATGTCGGATAAGCGGCAATCAGATCACCACCGGCAATGCCGCAAAGGGCGCCAGCAGCCATCAGATATTCTGTTGATCCCGCACCAACCGCAATGGTATTTTCCGGGATATTTTCTATTTCAGAAATAACCTTGACCAGTTTTCTACCGGTCGTGAAATTATATGTATGAGCCAATTTGTAGGCATCAATAATAACCTTCATGACCTTATCGCTGATACCGTAAGGATTTTCATTATTGGTCATACGGATGGGGTTGTCCTTGCTGATCGGTGCGCCCATATTCATCATCTGGGCCATTTCCTGTGCTGTTGCGGCACCACCCAGTATCAAACCACCGGCAATAGCACTGCTGCCAACCAGCCAATCCCGTCTTGTTATGTTATGTTTCATTTTATCCTCCCTGATGTGATTATTATCCAAATTCACGTTTATAAATATCGGCGAAAAGTTGCATCTCTTCCGGTTTTGAAAGACTTAAGCGAACCCAGTTGGTAAATGGCTTAAACTCACGGCCGGTTAAAATGTGATGTTTTTTCATAGTTTCAGCCACTTCCCTTGACGGGCGACCGGCGTTGAAAAACAGGAAGTTTGCATTACTTTCCTTATATTCAAGTCCCATGTCATTCAGCATTTTATAGATAATTTTCTGGCATTCCTTATTTTTTTGCTTCAGGAAATTCTGATATTCAAAATCCTGGTAACTCGCATATGCACCACGCATAGCCGATAGATTTAATGTATTGGCAAAAAGTGAAAACATGCGTTTGATAATATCGGGATGGGCAAAACAAACACCGATCCGTGTGCCGGCAAAGGCATGTATCTTTGATGCTGTTCTTGTAACAATGATATTTTTATTTTCTTTGACCAGATCAATCATGCTTTCGTAATTCGGATTATCAACATATTCAAAATAGGCCTCATCAATCAGAATTGTCGCCTGCGGTGAAAATTCATTGCAGAATTCTTTTAGGGCATTTTTTTCTATGATTGTCGGGATCGGATTGTTTGGATTGCACAGATATATGAGCTTTACATTTTTTGTCATCGCTCTTCTCATGGCATCAAGATTAATGGCCATATCCTCGCCCACCGGAACTTCAATGAGGTTGGAGCCAAGAGCCCGACTGAACCGGCCAATATCACCGTAAGTAGGTGTCGGCAATAGAAGATCGCCGCCATCAAGTGCATTAAAGACGGCTGCTTTTTCCAGAAACTCGGTGGATCCGGCACCAATGCCAACATATTCTTTCGGAATATCCTGCAGCTTTGCCATCAAACCAATCAGCTTGAAAATATCCTCAAATGCATATTTATGGGCATCGTCAGCCGCGTCAGCAATGGCCTTACGCGCTTTAAGGGACTGCCCATATGTATTTTCATTAAGGTGGGTACGAATTGGATTTTCAGCCGTCGGATTGACATTCGGGGCCATAAAAGTCTGTGCAGATGCTTTTACACCAGATAGTAACAGGCTACTTGCGGCTGCTGTCGTAGTCCCCGCAAGCCATTGGCGACGCGTAAGATTGGTGGTCATGATAATGTCTTTCAATATTGGCTATATTTTGTTTATTGCTATATTGTAACATATAATCACAATTGTGAATTAAAGTCCAAGACAAATTAGAGGCATAAAAAAATGGCCGGATCAGTATCCGGCCATTGACTATTATGAATTTATTTTGCTTTTTTATCAGGCAAATAATTGCTTATAGACATCTACAACATATTGCATTTCTTCGGGTTTTACAGTGCTCATCCGTACCCAGTCGGTGAAAGGTGGGAAGGGGCGACCGCTTAAAATACCATGCTGTTTGAGGGCTTCTGCTACTTCCGTTGACGGGCGGCCCGCATGGAAAAAGGCAAAATTTGAATTTGATTTGACATACCGCAGTCCAAGTTCCTTGAACATATTTTCAAGTATATCCATGGACTCACGATTTTTCTGTTTAATGAAATTCTGATATTCAATATCCTGATAGCTTTCAATCGCACCGGCAACAGCAACATTACTTAGTGACAGGTTAAATGGACCGGTGATAAGACGTAATGTATCCGGATGGGCAAATGCAAATCCAATACGAACGCCGGCAAAGCCATGGATTTTGGACGCAGTCCGGCAGATAATGATATTGGGGTATTCCGTGACAAGATCCTTCATGGAGGCAAAGTCAGGATTATTTACATACTCGTAGTAAGCTTCATCAATAAGAACCAAAGCCCGTTTTGACATTTCAATACAGAAATCACGAAGGGCATTTTTCTCAATGATACTTGGGATCGGGTTGTTGGGGTTACATAAATAAACCAGTTTGACATCATCTGTCATTGCGGCGCGCATAGCGTCCAAATCAATGCTCATATCTTCACCAACCGGAACGGCAATGACTTCCAGTCCCAGCTGTTTTGCTGTGCCTGGAGTGCTGGAATATGTAGGGTTGGTGGTGAGTACCTTGCCTTGCTTAATCGCGCAGGCAAAAGCCGCTTTTTCCAGGAATGGGGTTGATCCATTTTCAATCGCAATATGATCACCTGGCAGATTTTCCATTTCTGAAATTACTTTATTTAAAACACGCTGGCCGAAAAAGTCATAAAGATGGGCTGTCTCAGCCGCTTTCACCATCACTTTTTTTGCTTTCAGGGAATGACCATAGACATTTTCGTTAAATCCGGCACGAATAGGATTTTCCGGGGTGGGGTTCAGGTTTGCAGCAGGCACTGTTTGTGCCGCAGCCATTTTTGTAACCAGCATGGTTCCGGCCAGTGCCGATCCGCCGATTAGCCAGTCACGGCGGGTTACATTATTTGTCATTTTTATCCTCTTTGATTCTGAAAAGATTGTAAATCTCGTTGGTTTATATGTAATATATATTATACGTCTGGCAAGGAAAATTCTTTTGGTGGACATAGGTCAATTTTGATCTTACTTTGGAACTGATCCAATGTATAAACTAACTATATGATAAATTTTAATTTAAAGGAATTAAACATGACACGTGTTCCGGAAGTTATTTTTAAAACCAGAGTAAGAAACGACGCGCTCGGCGGACCAAACCCCTTTGAGTGGAAAGATTTAAGCAGCCATGAAATTTTCAGCGGCAAAAAAGTGATCGTATTTTCATTGCCGGGCGCTTTTACACCGACATGTTCAACAAGCCATCTTCCCAGATATGAAGAGCTTTATGACGATTTTAAAGCCCTCGGCATTGATAAAATTGTTTGTATTTCGGTTAATGACGCCTTTGTCATGTATCAGTGGGGTTTAAACCAGAAAGCAAAAAATGTGTTTCTGCTCCCTGATGGAAACGGTGAATTTACCCGTAAGATGGGAATGCTCGTGAATAAAGAAAATCTCGGTTTTGGAATGCGCAGCTGGCGTTATTCCATGCTGGTCGATGATGGTGAAATTGTTAAGCTCTTTGCAGAACCCGGATATAGCGATAATTGTCCGACCGACCCATTTGAGGTTTCGGATGCGGATACGATGTTTAATTATGTCAAATCTTTGAAATAAAAATTCAGAAATATAATAAAAAAAGCCGGTATCTCTACCGGCTTTTTTATTGGTTATTTTTTTAGAATGCTGTTGTAAGCGCCGCCCGGAAGCGGTTACGTCTGACTTTCCAGTCATCGTAAAGAACGCTGTTAAAAGTGATTGTTGGCTGGCCTTCGAATGTGGCTCTTGTATATTCAAATCGAATAGAAACATTATTGGTAGGGAAAAATTCTACACCGCCACCATATTCAACGGCTCCGTCCGTATTTGTATATTCTACACCGCTGATTGTGTCGACCAGTGTTGCTCTTGTATAGCCCAGACGCCCATAAACCAGGAATTGATCATGAAGCCAGAAACCCGGCAAGACGGCAGCACCAAATTCATGGGTGAGGGCAAAGCCATCAATTGGCGCTACTGACGTTTTTCTTGAAGCAAAGCTGTAACCATATCGGACTTCTGCCGCGACAGTGAACTGATCCTGTGACTGTCTGTAGCCGGCAAAAATACCAACGTCTACGCCATCAGCACTATAGATATTTTCAGGCGTTGCCAGAATATTATCTTTAAGCTGGTCATAAGAACCATCAATACCTACATATAGGCCATCGGTAGAATGGCTTTGTGCAAAGCTTTGAAGTGGAAGCAATAACCCTGTCAGTAATGATGTTGTGATAAGTAATTTTTTCATAGTGTAATCCTTTGTTTTTAAGTATTTTTACATATACGGGTTACCAAAAGTTTAATATTTTCTTCCTTATATCCATGATTATGCTTCACCATTTATTTTTTATAGGTCACTTTATAAATAGCATCTGCCTCATCGTCAGCGATCAGCAAACTTCCGTCTTTAAGCTCAAGAACATCTGTCGGCCGACCCCAGGCTTTGTTGTTTTGCAGGAACCCGGTTATAAACGGCTCATATTTAACGGCTTTACCATCCTGAATGGTTACTAGTGTAAGTCTGTGACCGGTATGGCCTGCGGCCTGCGTGCGGTTCCATGACCCGTGTTCTGCAATAATGATGTTATTCTTATAATTTTCCGGGAACATATCCCCTTTATAAAAGGCCATACCAATGGCACCAGCATGTGGGGCAAGCTTTTGAGCCGGAGGTGTATAATCAGCCGGGTCTTTGCCCTTTCCAAATTCAGGATCAGGTGTATCGCCCTGATGAATATAAGGGTAACCAAAATTAAGGCCTTTTTTAGATGCATGATTTAGCTCATCAGCTGGCATTTCGTCACCTAGGCCGTCACCACCATTATCCGTGAACCACAAATCGCCGCTAACGGGGTCCCAGTCAAACCCAACTGTATTTCTGATACCATTGGCATACTGGGTAATGCCTGCTTCCGGATTATTCACATCCATGGTGTTGATTGAGGCAAATACCGCTTCGGGTTCGCAAATATTGCATGGCGCGCCAATAGGTATATAGAGTAGTCCGTCAGGACCAAATTCCAGGAATTTCCAGCCATGGTGAGTTTTGTCGGGCAGGTCTGCCGTGAGCACTTCTGGCTTTGGTTTATTTCTGAAATTATTGGAAATATCCTTAATGCGGTAAATTCGGCTTATGGCCCCGATATAAAGATCGCCATTATGATAAGTAAGTCCGGATGGGGATTTGAGCCCACCTGTAATCGCAATCACTTCATCTGCTTTGCCATCACCATTGGCATCAGGAATTGCATATATCCGGCCACCGGCGCCTCCGCGGCTGCCGACATAAACGGTACCATCATCACCAAGCGACATTTGGCGCGCATTGCCGACATTTGCATAAACCTCTATTGAAAAGCCATCCGGCAAAACAAGTTTATCAAGCTCGGCTTTCTGCGCAATGGCAGGTGCCGTGATTAATATTGAAAGAATGACAGACTTTATACTGGTTATTTTCATATTTTTTAGCTCCCTATAATGAAAGGGAGTGTATCATATTGTCACTCGTCTACAAAATCACTTATTGCATAACCCTGTAAATAAAGCAGTGCAGTGAGATCGGCATGATTGATAACAACATCTGCAGCCTTTGCCGTCGCTGGAAATGGACGGTATCCGACCCCTAGTCCTGCACCCAGCAACATTGGGATGTCGTTGGCGCCGTCCCCTACGGCAATGGTTTCAAAATCCTCCAGATTATCTTTTACCTTAAATTCTTTTAAGGTATTGATTTTTGTATCTGAATCAACAATTGGCTCACCAACTTTTCCGGTTAGCTCACCATTCTCATGGAGCAAAATATTGGCCCGGTTTACTTTAAAACCGGTCAGTTCGGAAACTCGCCCGGTAAAGTAAGTGAAGCCGCCCGAAACAAGAACAGTATTGGCACCATTTGCATTCATTGTTTTAACCAGCGTTGCCGCCCCGGGTGTCAGGGTTACCCGTTCCCTGAAAACTGTTTCAAGATCACTGACTTTTAATCCGGCCAGCAGGGAAACCCGCTCTTTTAGGGCTCCTTTAAAATCGATTTCACCGCGCATGGCGGCTTCGGTGATGTGGGATACTTCGTTTCTTATCCCCAGAAAATCGGCAAGTTCATCAATACATTCAACCTGGATTATTGTGCTGTCCATATCAGCGAGCAGCAGCATTTTCCGTCTGGTGATAGGGTCCTGAATGGCGAAATCAAAATTTTCTTCTTTCAGCATAGAGATCACATCATCATCAGCTTCTTTATTAAAGAATATATCAAGGGCAATATTATTATTGAGCCAGCTTGTATGACTGGCTTTCAGTAATTTTGCATACTTATCCCTGATTTCATCTGTAATGGCGGCCTGTTCGGCGTTTGAAATAAGTGTCAGAACCTGTGTCATTGATTATGCCTGTAGAATTTTTTAGTCAGCTGGTATATCTACAGTATTGATAAGAAATAGGGAACCGGTATTTTGCGTAATAAAAAAATTATCATTCTGGGCGGTGCAACGGCCAGTGGTAAATCATCGCTAGCACTTGAATGGGCGAAAGAACAGGGCGGTGAAATTATCAATGCCGACAGTATGCAGATTTATCGGGAGCTGGATATTTTAACCGCCTGTCCTGATGCTGATGAACTTAATTTAGTACCACATCATCTTTACCGGTATCTGAAAGGGGATGACCCATGCTCGGCCGAGCGGTGGCGCGATCTTGCCCGTGGCGTCATTGATGATGTGCATACGAGGGGCAGGGTCCCGATAGTTGTCGGCGGTACGGGGCTTTATCTGAAGGCGCTGGTCAATGGACTTTCAAAAGTGCCGGAAATTGATCCTGTTATCAGAAAGCAGGTAAGAGCAGAGGTGAATGAGTTTGGTGCTGATACGGCCCATAATAAATTATTGAAAATCGATCCTGAAATGGCAAGCCGCCTGGCCCCAAATGACAGTCAGCGCATTGCCCGTGCCCTTGAGGTTATATTGTCAACCGGAAGAAGTCTGGCCAAATGGCAGCAGGAACCGGAACTTGGTGGCCTTCAGGAAGAAGACTTTCAGATTGAGAAATATGTAATAGAAAGAGACCGGGCAGACCTTTATGCGCGTTGCGACTTAAGATTTAAGAAAATGATTGAGGATGGGCAGGCAATAGAGGAAGTGAAAGGGTTATTGTCGCTGGGATATGATACTAACCTGCCGGTTATGAAATCTTTAGGCGTGCCACAAATAATTGATTTTATTGAAGGAAAAATCGATCTTGAGCAGACCATAACACTAGCCCAGACCGCAACGAGACAGTTCGCTAAACGCCAGATGACCTGGTTTAGAAACCAGTTTTATGATTGGCAATCTCATAAATTGTAATTTTATTAAAGAAAAATTTATATTTTTGTAATTATATTTCAATAAATTGGTTGACTTGATAATTTTATAACGTTAAGTTGACTTAAATTTTGAAAATTTAATTATGCATATTTTTGTTTGTGATTAAAGGCAGATGTCTTTATAAACCTATCCTTTAATCCAGATTTAAAACATGCTTTATGAATGGAAAACACCGAAAATTAATCGGTAATGAAACTAGGAAAGGCCAGAGTTATGTCTTCGAAAGCAATGAGCGGCGCTGAGATCATCATCAAATCCCTTGAGGATTTGGGGGTGGAGGTTATCTTCGGATATCCCGGTGGTGCTGTGCTGCCGATTTATGATGTGCTTCATGAACATAAAAAGATACAGCATATTCTGGTTCGCCATGAGCAGGCCGCTGTTCACGCGGCAGAAGGATATGCACGTTCAACCGGTAAACCGGGCGTTGTTCTGGTGACATCCGGTCCGGGGGCAACCAATGCAATTACCGGACTTGCCGATGCCATGCTCGACAGTATTCCCATTGTCTGTCTGACGGGACAGGTTCCTGTTTCTCTTATTGGGTCTGATGCGTTTCAGGAATCCGATACGGTCGGTATTACACGTCATTGCACCAAACATAATTATCTGGTTCGAAAAACCGATAAAGTTTCGGAAGTTATTCATGAAGCTTTTCATGTGGCGACGACTGGTCGTCCGGGGCCTGTTGTTGTTGACATTCCAAAGGATGTTCAGATCCTAACCAGTGAAAAACAGCATTCAGGACCGATTGAACATCGGAGCTATCGTCCGGCATTAAAAGGAAATCCAGATGCGATCCTGAAAGCTGTGGATTTGCTGGCGACCGCAAAGAAACCGATTTTTTATACGGGTGGTGGTGTTATCAATTCGGGGCCCAATGCGTCCAAACTGCTCCGTAAATTGGTTCAATTGACGGGTGCACCAATCACAAGCACACTGATGGGGCTTGGTGCCTATCCGGCAAATGACGATCAGTTTTTGGGTATGCTGGGAATGCACGGAACATACGAAGCCAATATAGCCATGCATGATTGTGATGTTATGGTTTGCGTTGGTGCGCGCTTTGATGACCGGATTACCGGTCGAATTGATGCATTTTCGCCAAAGTCCAAGAAGATACATATTGATATTGACCGGTCTTCGATCAATAAGATTATTCATGTTGATGTTCCGGTTGTTGGGGACGTTGCACAGGTTCTTGATGTGTTTATCAAGCTCTGGAAAAAAGGGCGGCATAAGCTTGATCAGGATGCCTTGGCCAAATGGTGGAAAGAAATTAATGAAAGCCGCAGCCGTCAATGTCTTGATTATGAAAAGCGTGATGATGTGATCATGCCGCAATATGCGGTTGAGCGACTTCAGGCTATTACCAAAGACATGGATGTTTATTATACGACTGAAGTTGGTCAGCATCAGATGTGGGCGGCCCAGTATCTTGAATTTAATGAACCAAACCGCTGGATGACGTCCGGTGGTCTTGGCACCATGGGTTACGGGTTCCCTGCGGCAATTGGTGTTCAGATTGCTCATCCTACATCACTTGTGATTGATGTGGCCGGGGAAGCGTCGATCCAGATGAATATTCAGGAACTTTCAACGGCCATGCAATATAACCTGCCGGTCAAAATATTCATTCTGAATAATGAATATATGGGCATGGTCCGCCAGTGGCAGGACCTGAACCATGATGGTCGATATTCAAACAGCTATACGGCATCCTTACCGGATTTTGTTAAGCTTGCTGAAAGCTATGGTGCTACCGGTCTCAGGGTAGACGATCCCAAAAAGCTTGATGAAACGATCATGAAAATGATTGAAGCACCGGGGCCGGTTATTGTTGACTGCCGTGTGGAAAAGCTTGCCAACTGTTTCCCGATGATACCATCGGGGGCAGCGCATAATGAAATGATCTTACAGGATGAGGTCGAAAAGAAAGAATTTGAAGGAGGGGCAGCCCTGGTTTAATAAACCAGCGCCGTTAAAAATATGACAATTAAGCCTCAGAAAAAAAGACATACTTTATCAATAATTGTTGATAACGAAGCAGGTGTTCTTGCACGTGTTATCGGCCTTTTTGCGGGTCGTGGCTACAATATTGAGCATCTGACCGTGGCCCCAGTGGATATTGCCGGTACTGAAAGCCGGATAACCGTAGTGACCATTGGGACACCAAAAATTATTGAACAGATCAAAGCACAGCTTGACCGTCTTGTCCCCATTCACTGCGTTGGTGATCTGACCGAAGATGGCCCGTCTGTGGAGCGTGAACTTGCCCTTGTTAAGGTCTTTGGCAATAAGGAACAGCGCCTTGAAGCGTTACGTGTTGCGGAAGCCTTTCGTGCCCGGCGCGTTGACAGTACAGCAAAAAGTTTTGTTTTTGAGGTGACAGGTAAGTCAGAAAAGATTAAAGCATTCATCGAACTGATGAGCGATCTGGGCCTTGTCGAGGTTGTGCGCACAGGTGTTGCAGCCATGCAGCGCGGCCTAAAAACATTACAGGATTAAAATAAGAATTTTTTGGAGATAATTATATGAGAGTTTATTACGATAGAGATGCAGATGTTAATCTGATCAAGACCAAGAAAGTACTGATTGTCGGGTATGGTAGCCAGGGTCATGCCCATGCCGCCAATCTTCGTGACAGCGGTGTCAAGGAAATTGCTGTAGCGTTGCGCGAAGGATCATCCACCCGTAAAAAAGCAGAAGCCGCCGATTTTAAATGTATGACAGCATCAGAAGGTGCCAAATGGGCCGACGTGGTTATGGTTCTTGTGCCTGATGAATTACAGGCAGACCTTTATAAAAATGATCTTGCGCCAAATATGAAAGAAGGCGCGACCCTGATGTTTGCGCATGGACTTAATATTCATTTCAAGCTTATTGAACCACGTAAAGATCTTGATGTGTCGATGATAGCCCCAAAAGGCCCTGGCCATACGGTTCGTTCCGAATATCTGAAAGGTGCCGGTGTTCCAACTCTGGTTGCTATTTATCAGGACGCGACAGGAAACGCTCTTGATGTTGCCCTTTCCTACGGTTCAGCAAATGGTGGCGGACGTGCCGGAATTATTGAAACAAACTTTAAGGAAGAATGTGAAACTGATCTGTTTGGTGAACAGGCGGTCCTTTGTGGTGGTGCATCAGCGCTTGTTCAATGCGGATTTGAAGTGCTGGTTGAAGCAGGCTATGCCCCTGAAATGGCCTATTTCGAATGTCTGCATGAACTTAAACTGATTGTTGATCTGATGTATGAAGGCGGCATTGCCAATATGCGCTATTCAATTTCAAATACGGCTGAATATGGAGACTATATGTCCGGCCCTCGGGTTATAAATGAAAACACAAAAGCGGAAATGAAACGCATTCTTGCGGATATTCAGGAAGGTCGCTTTGTCAATGACTTCATGCTTGATAATAAAGTTGGCCAGATCAAACTGAAAGCGTCCCGTGCCAAAGGTGAATCCCATCAGATTGAAGAGGTCGGTGCAAGACTCCGGGCTATGATGCCATGGCTTAAAGAAAACCAGAAGGTTGATAAAACCAGAAACTAAATTTCTGAACATAAAATCAAGTGAAAGCCTCCGGTATAACTGCCGGAGGCTTTTTTATTTCTTGTTCATCTGCCAGAATTTAAGAACATTAATTGTCTATGTCCTGATCATGGTTTGAATGTGGCAACCATATCGGGTAGGTTTTATTAGTTATAAAAATCCCGGAGGATAGGTTAATGATGAGAAGGGTGTTTTATTTTATTTCTGTTTTCAGCCTTGCCGCTGTGGCAGTCGGCTATCAGTTCTGGCAACCATCGATTTATTTTCTGATTATCATTGTGCCATATATCATAGTCGGCGTTCATGATATTCTTTCAAAAAAACATACGATCTTAAGAAATTATCCGGTGATTGGCCATTTCCGCTATTTTCTTGAATCCTTACGCATAGAAATAAGGCAATATTTTATTGAAAGCGAACTGAATGGGCGTCCTTTCAGTCGGGAAATCCGCTCACTTGTCTATCAGAGAGCCAAGGGGGAGCTTGAAACCATTCCCTTTGGAACTCAACATAATATTACAGAGCCCGGCTACGAATTTTCCTATCATTCCCTATCCCCGGTCGAGGTTCCAAAAGAAGCCACCCGGCTTTTATTCGGCGCAGTGAATTGCACGAAACCCTATAGCGCATCACTTTTGAATATTTCGGCAATGAGCTTTGGCGCATTAAGTCCCAATGCCATTACCGCCCTGAGCAAAGGCGCAGCGCACGGAAATTTCGCCCATAATACAGGGGAAGGGGGCCTTAGTCCTTATCATATAAAAGGGGGCGGTGATCTGATCTGGCAGATTGGTACGGGTTATTTTGGCTGTCGGAATAAGGACGGCAGTTTTAACCGTGAGAAATTCCAGGAAAAAGCGTCACAGGATCAGGTGAAAATGATCGAAATTAAATTATCACAAGGGGCCAAACCATCCCATGGCGGCATTTTGCCGGGAGCCAAGGTTAATCAGGAAATCGCAGAGATAAGAGGGCTCGAAGTCGGCATTGATGCCATATCACCGCCGTCCCATTCCACATTCTCGACACCATCAGGGTTGTTGAATTATGTGGCTGAACTAAGAGAACTTTCCGGCGGCAAACCTGTCGGCTTTAAGCTTTGTATCGGCATCAGAAGCCAGTTTATGGGAATCTGCAAGGCAATGCTTGAAAGCGGAATTATTCCTGATTTCATAACCGTGGACGGGGCAGAAGGCGGGACGGGGGCTGCGCCGGTTGCTTTTACCAACCGGTTGGGGACACCAATCAATGAAGCGATTTCATTTGTCCATAATTGTCTGATTGGAATTAACAAACGCGCCGATATAAGGCTAATTGCCAGCGGTAAGGTGGCAACGGGATATGATATGGTGACCAAACTGGCTCTGGGGGCTGACACCTGTAATTCGGCAAGGGCAATGATGTTCTCACTCGGCTGTATTCAGTCGCTTCATTGCAATACAAATAAATGCCCAACCGGTATAGCAACGCAGGATAAATCAAGATGGAAGTCACTGGATGTTGAAGATAAATATAAACGCGTTGCCAACTTTCATCATTCAACAATTCATTCTTTCACTGAAATTCTAGGGGCCATGGGTCTTGATCATCCGGGAAAACTGATCCCGGCACATATTGAGCGTTATATGGATGATGGAAGCCGAAAAAACTTTGCCGAATTTTATCCTGGGCTAACGGACGGGGAATTGCTGGGTAAAAATATCAACCCTGCTTTTTCCTCTGACTGGAAACTGGCCTCTGCTGATCGGTTTTAAATTTATAGCTCCGGTTGTATAAATATTGTAAATCATCCCGTCCTAGTGACTTTTGCTAAAAATATGCTATAGTATGGACCGGATAGAATAATCTTAAGGAGAAATAGACTTTAACTTTACAGAAAAATTTTGATTTCTGTAATATTTTTGGGGGATATATATGAACAAAATCTTAGACTCAATTATTGGGGTTTTTTCAAATTCGACTGAAAAAGATGCCAAAAAAGGGTTTCATGGCAGAAGAGTAAAATATGCTGATAGCAAGCAGAAAAGCTTTATCCTAAGTGAAAATGCCACAGCCAATCTGGAAAAAATACTTTATGAGTCTACCCTCATTGAAACTGGACAGATTAAGTTACTGGGGCTCGATAGTATAAAAAGCAGATTGGGTGATAGCTGGCCGGCACTACTCCAAAATATTCACGATTCTTTTATTTCAATTACTGAAAGCTATATTAGCAGCAAGGATGTGTTTTTTAACCGTTCAGATGATGAGTTTGTAATTGTATTCGCATCGACTTCTGACAGAGCGGCCGAATTGATCTGTGCCAAAATCCTTAAAAGTTTGACCGAGAAATTCCTTGGCTCATCTGACACAAAAGAAATTGTTGTTAAAACGGCTTTGAAGAAAGTAAATGGCGAGGTTTTTTTCCGTTCAGAAAATCTTGGCTCTATGCTGGAAGCTGTGGCAAACGAAAATTCACCTGAAAATCAATCTATGTCAGATGACGAATTGAGATCAGAACAATCAGAAAAAAAGAGTAAATATAATTTTGGCTTTCGGCCGATATGGGATGTGAAGCATGAAGCCATCACAACATTTATCGTTAAGCCTTATCTTGGAAGTATAAACAAATCCATTTCTCACCCGGAGCGGTTAAGGATAGGATATGACGTTCTTGGTAAGTTTTATAGCAAAGACGAAAAGCTGGATCTTGATTATACTGTCCTTAACCAAGCTATTAATACACTTAAAAATCTGGATGTGACCAATTATAGGCCCATACTTAATATTCCCGTCAGCTATGAAACTGTTTATAATATGGATATGCTGATGAAATATACGTCTTACTGCAGCAGAATTACACCGGATATCGGTAAATATATTGTTTTTTATCTTGTCGGATTTCCTGAAGGTATACCAACCGTAAAATTAAATTTTATTGTATCATCATTAAAGCGTTATGGACGTGCAGTGATGTTGAATTCCACATCGTGTGAATTGCATCTGGAAAAATATAAATATAGTGGAATTAAAGTTATCGGGGTCAAACTGCATGAACTTGCGTCCAGAAGAGAAATTGCCTGGGAAAAATTACCGGTTTTTGTCGAAAAATGTCATCAATACTCAATCAAGCTCGCGGTGCTTGATGTTGATACACTTGGAGACCTGCTTCTGGCAAAAACAAATGATGTGGATTATTTTGGGGGTTTGGTGATCGGCGACTATAAAATCCGCTGCGGGCCAATGCAAAGACTGCCCTGGAAACAGATTTTAAACAGCTTTCAGGATATTTAAAGTCTCTTAATTGTCATCTAAATTTCACTTTGATTGTTTGAACTCGGGGGGTAAGATAGAAACTATCGGATTGGAATTTTGTAGATTGATTGGAAAGGCAGTATTGCAATGAGCTGGACACGAAGAAAATTTGTTGCTGGGGCAGGTACCCTTGCCTTTGCAGGGCTTCTAAATAGTTTTACGGATAGATCCTTTGCTGCAAACAATCATAATATAAAAGGATATGGGCAAC